>JBEVIO010000399.1:0-7426 GCA_040510635.1 Binatia bacterium
TAAACTTCAGGATACTCTTTCATGCCTGCCAGTAAGAGTTTTGCCAACAGGTCGACGTCCCCTTTCATCCAGGACCGCACGATCTCGTCGATGTTCTTATCCAGCAGGTCCAGTTCACGCACGGTTTCGCGCAGCATCTGTTCTTGGTCAGTTTTCGGCAATTGATCCAATAGACCGATTTGGAATTCGAGCGTCTCCAGTCCACGGGTCGCTTTGCCGTTGTTTTTTGCGCGTTGCGCGAGATAGCGATCGACTCCCGAGTTGGCGTCCAACCCCAGTGACTGCAGCTTGATCGCCACCAGGGTCAGCGCCACAAACCACGGCTTCATCGGGTTCATGATGCGCATGTCGACGCCCAACTCTTTGGCGCGTTGCGCGGCCAGTTGATAAGTGTCCGGAGCGACATTTTGCGCCAAGCTTGTGCCGTCCCGATAGACCGCCTTTTCCAGGGTTAGGCGCTGGGCCGCTTCGGCCGCTGTGCTGTTGAGATCGATTTCCAACACGATCACTTTACTCCCATCAAACGCTTCCAGGATGGCTTTATTCAAAGGATAGTTCTCTTTACGTAAATAATGAATCGAGCCCAAGAGAAAAATGCTGTTTTTGTCATCGCTGATTTTCCACAAGAGACTCTTGTCTTGACCCTCGGCGATCCGGCCAACGACGAGTGATACGAGCGCGAGCATAAAGGCCACTAACGGCCGCACGACGCGGCCGGCCGCGCCCTCGGGAAATTTTAATCTCTGTTTATGCATGCGGTAAGTCGGGCTCGTATCCGGCAGGTTGCTCGTATCAAGACAAACTGGTTGGAAATTTACCCTTTCTTGCGCGGATTGGCTAGAGTCGGGAAGGAATCACTCATCGAGCGCGTACGTGGACCCGGTTACAACGACCCGCGGCGCGCGGGAAAAAATCGGGGTGTTACCATTCGAGGCGAATACAGATCTCTTCGCCTCGTTCTTCAGCGGGCAAAACCGTCAGCGGCGCCGCGCCTTTAGGCAGCGTGCACTCGCCGGAATTGAGATCGTAACAATAGCTATGATTGTTGCAGCGAATCTTACCGCCATCGAGCAGCTGGCCGGCGGTTTTTAGATCGGCTTCTTCATGCGGGCATTGCCTGGAAAAGGCAAAGTATTTTCCCTCGACGAACGCCAAGAGCACCTGGCGTCCGCCGAGGTCGACTTCCTTCATGCCGCCGGAAGTTAATTCACCGGGGCGGGCAACCGGAATATAACTGACCCCCATCCGGTTACGCCGCGGCTTTCTGCTGGCGATAAAGCGGACCGCGAAGGACCTGCCCTGGCAGGTCGCCGGTCATCCGTCCCTCATCATTGATGACGGTGCCGTTAACGATCGTGTAGTGCATACCGACCGAGCGCTGGACCATTCGTTTGGTATTGGCTGGAAAATCGCTGGCCCACTCCGGCTCCTCGGCGTTAACCGTCTTGGGATCAAAGATCGCAATATCTGCCGCATAGCCGGAACGCAACAAGCCGCGGCCCTGGAGGCCGAAGATCGAAGCGGGATGGAAAGTTAATTTATGAACGGCCTGCTCGAGCGTCATCACCTGGCGCTCGCGCACCCACAAGCCGAGCAGAATCGTGCCGTAGCCGAAGTCGGCGCCAAACAACACGTGGGCACCGGCGTCCGAAGTGCCGATGAGAACATAGGGGCTGCGCAAGATCTCGCCCATCGCGTTCCAATCTCCGCCGTTGTTGGCGTTCCAAAAAATCGTCTCCAGGTTCTCTTCGAGCGCGAGATCGAGGAATGCATCCAATGGCGATTGGTTTCGCATCGCGGCTAATTCGGCGATGGTCTTGCCAACGTATTTTTGGTTTTCCGGCTTGAATGTTTTTTCGACCTTCGGAATGTCCCAGCGTTTATGAAAGTTGGTCGGCCGCGAATCGCTGAGCTCGGCCTGGAGTTTTCGCCGGGTGTCGGCATCGGCGAACGCTTGCTTGCGCACTTCCACCGGTAGGAACATCAAATTCTTCCAGGTCGGGAATTCGTCGAAGATTTGGCAATCCTTAAGCGTAAAATGCCGCACGAGCGGCACGGTATGCGATAAACCGTAAGCCTGATAGCCGGCTTTGAAGATCGGCTCGACCGCGTCCAGCTGTTCACGCCAGAGATTGGGCTCAGACCAGCGATGTTGCAGGCTTTGCCAGAGAATCGGCCGCTGCGTGCGCTTGGCCAACTCGTAGTACCACTTGAAGTGCTCGATCTTGTTGCGGCCAAGAATGGTTTCGATCACGCCGGCATTACGTTCAGCCAAGACGTCGCACAGGGCAAAAAATTCTTCGTCATCCGCCAAACGACTGGCCACCGGCTTGCCGTCCTCGCGCATATGGCGGTCGTTGCGGTTCGTCGACATTCCCAGCGCGCCGCCTTCCATGGCTTCCAACACCAAGCCGCGCATCTTTTGCACTTCCGCTCCGGTGGCGCTGCGCTCGACGGCTTCTTCGCCCATCGCGTTATGACGCACGGCGATATGGCCGACTAGACCGCCGACATTGATCCCGACTTTGCCCTCGAAGTTATCGAGATACTCGCCATAGCTGTTCCAATTCCACTTCACTCCCTGCTCCAAAGCGATCCGCGGCATCGCTTCCACGCGCACGAAGCTCTTGACGATCGCATCTTCGATCCCCGCTCTACGCGGCGCCAACGAAAGACCGCAGTTGCCCATCACGACCGATGTAATCCCATGCTGCGGCTCACAGGTGCCGTAGGGATCCCATAGCATTTGCGCATCTAAGTGGGTGTGGTGATCGATAAAGCCCGGCGCGACCGCCAACCCCGCCGCGTCGATCGTCCTCGCGGCGCCGTCTTTCAGCCGACCGACTTCGGCAATTTTACCGTCCTTGACGCCGACATCGGCGACATAAGACGGCAGTCCGGAGCCGTCGACGACGCGACCGCCGCGAACTATCAGATCGTATGCCATAAGGACCTCCGTGAATCGTTAATGGCCTTTGGTGGCCGGTTATTTTTGGCGATAAGTAATTACTGCCTGCAACATACGCAATGACAACTCAGCCGTCAACGGATCGGCGCCAATGATGGCGTGGACCGCGAGATCGCGCCACCAACACGGTTGCATCTGAAGTAAATCATTGACCCGGTCCAGTTGGTTGACTCCCCTTTCCTGCCAACTTAGTATGAGCGTCATCTTAGGAGGTTCTTGATGACCGACGTCACTGACATGAGAGGCTACATCGAGGTGTTGGAGGGGATGGGCGAACTGCGCCGCATCGATGGCGCGGACTTGAAAACGGAAGTGGGCGCGCTGACCGAGTTGGCCGCCGACAAAGAAGGGCCGGCGTTGCTGTTCAGCAATTTCAAAGATTATCCGGCGGGTTTTCGGGTGATTTCCAACGTATTTCGCACGTGCAAACGCACCGGCCCGGCGATGGGCATCAACCAAGAGAACGGCATCGACTATCTTTATGCCTGGCGCAAAAAACTCGCGGCTTATAAGCCGGTGCCCGTCAATCAATTGGAAGGCGGCCCGGTGCTGGAAAACCAAATGGCGGGAAACGACGTCGATCTCTACAAGTTTCCCGTGCCGAACTGGCATGACTTGGACGGCGGTCCGTATATCGGCACCGGTTGCGGCATCATTACTAAAGATCCAGAAACGGGCGCGGTCAACATCGGCACCTATCGCGTCATGGTCCAAGACAAGAATCACGTTTCGGTCAAAATGAATATGGGCAAGCACGGCCGGCTCGCCTTCGAACGGGCGCGCGATGCCGGCAAGTCATTGCCTGTGGCAATCACTCTGTGCCAAGGTCCGGCGATTTTTCTTGCCGCGCAGATGCCCTTGCCGCCGGACGTGAATGAATTCGAGTTTGCCGGCTATCTGCAAGGCTCACCGGTGCCGGTCGTATGCGGCGCGGCGACCGGCTTGCCGATTCCGGCGAATGCGGAAATCGTCCTCGAAGGTGAGATCCTGCCGATGAAAGACGAAGAGATGCCAAAGGAAGGTCCGTTCGGCGAATGGCCGGGTTATTTTACCGAAGCAAACGTCGGCGAGACGCCGCTTATGGAAGTCAAGCGCGTGTATTACCGCAACAACCCGATTCTACTTGGCGCGCCGCCCCTCAAACCGCCATCAAGTTATCTGCCGATCCCGCTCGGCGCCGCGACGCTATGGGAACAGCTCGAAAAGGCCGGTATCCCTGAAGTCAAAGGCGTTTGGGGTTTTGTTTACGGCGGCCAGCCCGGCCCGTTTACTGTCGTTTCCATCAAGCAGCGTTACGCGGGTCACTCCAAGCAAGCCCTGCTGGTCGCGGCCGGCGCGCGCGCCGGCGCCTACGGCGGCAAGTTCGTAGTCGTGGTCGATGACGATATCGATATTACCAATCCCGCGGATGTCATCTGGGCGATCGCCACGCGTTGCCACGTGCGTGAGGATCTCGATATCGTCAAAGGCGTGTGGGCATCGGTGTGCGAGCCGGCATTGCCACCGGAAGAACGCTCGCCGCGCGGCTATACCACCGATCGCGTGCTGATTGACGCTTGCCGGCCGTTTAAATGGCTCGATCAATTCCCGGCGGTCAATGCCTTTACCAAGGAATACAAGCAGCAGATCGCCGACAAGTTTAAGATTTAACGATTGTTTTCGACAACGCCCGGCGAGTGATATGGTTTGACCCGCGGCAACGTCAAAACTGTATACCGTGGCCGCCAACGGCCGGAATCGGAGTCAATCTATGGGCACAATTGAAGCATTAAGTCTGGCGATGGGCACCGCTTGGACTTCAGGCATCAATCTTTACGCCACGGTGGCCGCGCTGGGCATCGCCAATCGGCTCGAGATGATCCAGTTGCCGCAAAACCTCGAAGTGCTGTCCCATCCCGGTGTGATCGCCATCGCCTGCATCATGTACTTCATCGAATTTTTCGCCGACAAAGTGCCCTACCTCGACACCGGCTGGGATGCCCTCCATACATTTATTCGCGTGCCCGCTGGCGCGATCTTGGCGGCGCGCTCGCTCGGTGACCTGAATCCGGCGTTGGAATTGATGGCCTTGCTAGCCGGTGGTTCGATCACACTCATCGCGCACGCCACCAAAGCGACGACGCGCCTGGCCATCAATGCCAGCCCGGAGCCGTTCAGCAACTGGGCCGCGAGCATTACCGAAGACTTGACCGTCTTCGGCAGTCTCTGGCTGATGTTCCATCACCCGATCGTCATGATCATCCTGGTGCTGGTTTTTCTCGCGCTGGTGGCATGGCTGGTGCCCAAGATTTACCGTTTAGCCAAGCGCGGTTTCCAAGCGCTGCGAAATAAAATGCGCGGCGTCAAACCCGATCAGCCCGCGCCAAACGGATCTTCGCCGCAGCCGACATAGCATAATGGTCGAATCGAATCCCATGGAGCGCCCGCCGACGAACAAGCCGACCGGCGATCTACCGCCCACCCCGCTGACTCTCGACGGATCGTTCATCCTGCATCAGATGTTCCGCGTGCGCTGGACCGCCTGGCGCGCGCTCGGCTCGGAAAAAAAGCATGTTCTGACCGGCGCCGTAGCAACCTTCAGTGCCATGGAAGAAAACAAGCAAGAGCCCACCGGTCTATTTTCGCTGCTGGGCCACAAAGGCGATCTGATGATCGTCCATTTTCGTAAGACGCTCGATGAGATCAATCATGCTGAGTTGACCGTCGCCCGCACCGAGCTTAACGAGTATATCGAGCCCACGACTTCTTATCTCTCTGTCGTCGAGCTAGGACTCTACGAAGCTTCGGTAAAAATCTACGCCGACCTGAAGGCGCAGGGACTTCAGCACGGCACGGCGGAATGGAACAAAGCCATCGAAGCGGAGCTGGCCACGCAGCGCCAAGCGGCGGCGGCGCGCTTGTGGCCGGAGATTCCCCAGCGCCGCTATCTGTGCTTTTACCCGATGAACAAATTTCGCGGCGAGACCAAGAACTGGTACAGCGAGCCGATTACAGAACGCCAAAGAATGATGCGCGAGCACGGCATGATCGGGCGCCAATATGCCGGGCGGGTCATCCAAATAATCTCGGGTTCCATCGGCTTCGACGATTGGGAATGGGGCGTGGATCTTTTCGCCGACGACCCCCTGGTCTTCAAGAAACTCGTCTACGAGATGCGCTTCGACGAAGCCAGCGCCGTTTACGGCCTGTTCGGCACTTTTTTTGTCGGGCTGCGTTTTCCTTCAGCGCGTCTGGAAAGTTTGTTAGACGGCAGGACGCCGAGCTTTACTTAAACTTCTCGCAAATTGGTTTGCTCAGTTCGCTCATCGGCGATCCGTCGCGATGGAGGTCTCATGCGCTTGAAAGACAAAGTCACTGTCATCACCGGCGCCGCCCACGGCATCGGCAAAGCATACGCCCGGCGCTTCGCCGAAGAAGGCGCTCACGTCGTCGTTGCCGACATCGACGCCGGCGGTGGAGAAGCGACGGCTAAAGCGATCGCCGATAGCGGCGGCTCGGCGTGGGCGCGTCACACCGATGTGCGCAGCTTGCCGAACGTCGAAGGCTTGATGCGCGAGACTGTAAAAAAATACGGCCGCGTCGATGTGCTGCTCAACAACGCGGCGATTTACGTCACCGAGAAATTGTGGAAGGGTCCCGTGGAAGATCTCGCGCTGGAAGAATGGGACCGGGTCATCGAAGTCAACTTGAAAGGCGTATTCTTGTGCAGCAAGGCGGTGATCCCGATCATGAAACAGCAAAAGAGCGGCAAGATCATTAATATCGCCTCGGGCACTTTCTTTAGCGGCTCCGGCAACATGCCGCACTACACGACCGCCAAAGGCGGTGTGGTCGCGCTGACGCGCGTGATGGCGCGCCAGTTGGGCGAATGGGGCATCAACGTCAACTGCATGACGCCGGGCTCGACCATGAGCGAAGAATCGGTATCGGACGAAGTGCTAAAACGCCGCGAGGGCAGTGTCGACAAGCGCGCCTTTCGGCGCATCGAAACTCCCGCCGATATCGTCGGCACGGCGTTGTTCTTAGCGAGCTCCGATAGCGACTTCATTACCGGCCAACTGCTGGTTGTCGAAGGCGGCGGCGTGATGCATTGAACCGGTAGGAAACAGACCGGGCCATGCTTCGCACAGCTAGAATTTCACCGAGCCGTTTCATACCGGGTCCTAATTTATGCCGAGCATGGGTTCGTTGCGCGTGAACGCGATCTGCGCCAGCAAGCTGGAGAGCGCCCGCGTCATTCCGAAGAAATGCTGAGCGGTGAGTGTGAGCTGGAATCAGGAAGCGCTTGGCGTCACGCCATAGACATGGCCACAGGCGTTGCAGAATATTACGCTAAATGGCGCCAGGACGAATTGCTTACCGCGTGCTGAGGCCGAGCCACCCTTGCGCGAGACGATATGATCGGTTCCCACGGCGGCACAGGAAGGGCATTTTGGCTCCGGTTCGATTCTTTGCTTG
>JBEVIO010000400.1:0-4643 GCA_040510635.1 Binatia bacterium
TTTCTCACCAGTGGAATTCCAACGGTCAATTTCGTCGCGGTCGGCGCCATCTTTTTGACCGGGATCGTTCAACCGTTCATGCGCTTTTTCCAGTACAAGGGGATGGAGAAAATCGGTACTTCACGCGCCGTTACTCTGCGCAATTCCTATCCCGTCCTGAGCGTGCTTATCGGCATTCTGTTTCTCGACGAGCGGATAACTTTACCTGGGATTATCGGCACGTTTTTAATCGTGGGCGGCATCGTGCTCAGCTCATGGAAGGTCGATGAGCGATTCAAGGACTTTCGCTGGATCTACGTGGTGTTTCCGCTCATCACCGCGTCAATTACCTCGGTGGTTCATCCGCTGCGGCGCTACGCCCTTATGCAAGCCAATGAACCGCTGTTTTTTGCCGCGCTCGTGGGGCCATTTTCACTGTTGGCTTTCGCCGTCTATTACTGGGTGCCTTTAAACAGCGAAAAATTGGTGTGGGATCGGCGCGCTCTCTTTCCTTTTCTGTTGAGCGGCTTCGGCGAGACCCTGGCCGTGCTCTTTATGCTCCATGCCTTCGCGATCGGCTCCCTCGTAACCGTGTCGCCGATCACCGCGACTTCTCCGATCTGGACGGTCCTGCTCGGAGCGATCTTTCTACGCCGGCTCGAAAAGTTTACCGTGGCAAGTGTAATCGGAACATTGGCTGTGGTCGCCGGCGTGATCGCGATAGCGTTGGTGAAGTAAACCCTGCTCGTGCCACGTGAACGTGTTGGATTCCGAGCACGAGCACGAACACGTTTCACGATCCCGGCGTGCCCCACGTATTGAGAATCACATTGGCGATATTCCGCCCGCGTATCGCGACCAATTGCTTACCGGTCTCGGCCGTCGCCGCCCGGGGCGAGCCAAAATAGCCGCGGCCGCCGCTGATGCTTCCATAATCTTTTGTTTCATTGCGGAAAGCTTCAACATCGTAGTCGAAATTCGGATCGAGTGTCTCGAGCGCTTCATGGTTCACCAGATCCGGAAAGCTATGCAGCGCCACCGACGTTTCGGACTCGCCGCCATGACCTTCGCGATCGGGCTGCGGGCTTTTGTAGAATTGTCTCACCCCTTCGCGATAGCACGCCGCCGTCATTTGCGGATCACTGGCAAAGCCGACGCACAGGACCTGAGCAGTATTTTCTTCGACAAGAATCTTCCGGGCATCGTCTAACGCTTTCATATGATGCAGGTCGCGGTGGCCGTTGAGAATCACGAGGCGATTCAAGCCGTGGCGCGCGAGCGAGCGGCCAATTTCGACGACCATCGACCGCAGGGTATCCGGCTCCAACGATAGCGTGCCAGGAAAATCGATCGCCGTCCGCGCCACGCCGTAGCTGATCGTCGGTGCCACGACGACCTCGTATCCCTGTGCTTCGAGGTAAGGAGCAGCCGACGCCGCATAAATCTCAGCGGCGAAGGAATCAAGTCCCAGCGGGAGATGCGCGCCATGTTCCTCGACCACACCGACCGGCAGGATCGTTAACGCTTTGCCTGACCGCGCAAGCCGGGCAACATCCGTGAAAGCGATCTTCGCAAGCTCAAACATAACGCACCTCGAGTATAGCAGCTAAAGTGATCAGGATTGGAATGGTGGAATGATGGATCAGAAACCCGGTATTCCATGACTCCGTTTCCTACCGGAACATTTCTCTGAACTTCCGGCTCCAACTTTCCAATTCTTCGTTACTCGGTAGTCTCATCACGACGATCTGATCATCTTTGACGTCTTTCTTGAATTTATGATCGACCTCCGGATGAAAGACATACTCGCCCAAGTCGCCGAAGATGCGCTGCGGTTCGGCGCCAAGAAAAAAATCGGTGAAGAGCTTGGCGGCGTTGGGATGCGGCGCTTGACGGTTGATCGCAACGAAGCTCACGGACGCGAGATACTTGTTCATCCGTACATAGTCGATCGGACCCGGATACTGGAACTTATCCTTTATGTAGCTGATCGCCACGGGCGCTTCCCCGGTAGTCAACGGCTGGATCAGGTCCGACAGCCCTTTGCCCAAGCGCGGTTCTTGTTTTGCCCATCCTTCTACGACTTTGAGCCATTGCGGACCGAGAAGCTTTTCCAAGCTGAGCACGAATTGAAGCGTCGTCACATGGATGCCCGGATTGGCCAAGGCGAATTTTTGCTTCCACTTCGGCAATAGCAATTCCTCGAACGTCTTCGGCGCCTCGTCGCCTTTGAGCAACTGGTTATTGTAATTGATGCCATAGGGCAAGACTCGCCACGGCGTCATGCGCAGATCCGGGTCGCGAAACTGTTTTGGGTAACTCTTTGCGGCGGGCGGATCGAAGACGCCAAGAAGTTTTCTCTCGTCGAGAGCGGTCATGACCACTTCATTTCCCAAGGTCACGTCGAAAGCCGGCTTCCCCGCCCGCGCTTCCGCGAGCGAACGGTTGATCAATTCCGTCGCATCGCCGCGCCAATGTTTGAGCTTGATGCCGTATTTTTTCTCGAGAGCGTCGCCGATCGCCTTCGACGAGTTAATGGTGATAGCGCCGTAAAACATCACCTCGCCTTCTTTCTTCGCCGCTTCGATCAACTCCGGCGTGATTTGCGCCGACAAGAATCTCGGCGCCATCATCCAACCGATCGCCAGCATCATCACTATCGATCTAAAAACTCTTTCGAACATCGCTTCCCCCTTGAATCGTGCGCTTTTTCTATCGCCGATGAAAAGCGGCGTCAATGCGCCGCGGCGATCGGCTTGACTCCACGTAAGAACTAGTTCAACTCATGAGTGACACTATCTCACGCGCACGCAACGGAGCGAGCCGTCTTGACCCCACTTCCGGAAACACCATCGCCGACGACATCGAAGCGCAACCTCGCGGCCTTCGGCGTGATGCTCGTGATTTTCTTGTTCGCCGTCGATGCGACGATCGTCAGCACCGCCATGCCGACCATCGTCGCCAATCTTGGCGGGCTGGAGCTTTACAGCTGGGTGTTTTCCATTTACATGCTCACGTCGGCGCTGACCACGCCGTTGTTCGGCAAACTTTCCGATCTCTACAGCCAGCGCCGGCTGATGCTCATCGGTATCGCCATCTTCGTTTTCGGCTCGACCTTGTGCGGCCTGGCGCCAAGCATGGAAGCGCTCGTGCTCTTTCGCGCGATTCAAGGCCTCGGCGGCGGTGCTATCTATGCGCTGTCATTTATTGTCGTCGGTATTCTCTATTCGCCGGCGCAGCGCGCGAAAATGCAGAGCCTCATCAGCGGTGTCTGGGGCGTGGCCTCGATTCTCGGTCCGCTCGCCGGTGGCATCATCGTCGAATTCTGGAGCTGGCATTGGGCATTTTTCGTCAACTTACCGATCACTGCGGTCGCAGTTGCGCTAATCGTCGTCGGTCTCAAAGAAACCGGCCAAGAGCGCCACGGGCACAAACTCGACATGGCAGGCACAGTGACTTTGATGTTGGCGCTGATGGTATTGTTTTACGCGCTTTCCCGCGCCAGCCATTCGCACCGGACCCTCGATCTCGAGCTAACCACTATGCTCGTCGCCGGCTTCGGCTTGTTGGCGGTTTTCTATTTTATCGAGCGCCGCGCCGCCGAACCGGTCGTGCCGCTCGATTTATTTCGCTTGAAACTCTTCAGAAGCTCCGCTGTCGTGACCGCACTGGCATCCATGGGAGTCTTCGGCGCCGTCAGTTATCTGCCGCTCTATCTTCAGGGCGTCATCGGGTTGACGGCGTCGCGCGCCGGCATGGTGCTTTTATTCGTCAGCGTAGCTTGGACCGCAGGCAGCCTGATCGCCGGGCAGGTGTTGAACCGCTTCGGCTATCGCGCGGTCGCCATTGCCGCAATGTCTCTTTTGTCGATCGGCTACAGCCTGTTCGTGCTTTTCCATAACGATCTGAACATCCTCTTCGTGGCGCTTAGCGGCACTCTGATCGGCACCGGTATGGGCATGGCGAATTTGACGACGTTAATTGCCGTGCAAAACTCCGTGCCGCGCCAACAGATCGGCGTAGCAACTTCGACGCTTATGCTGTTTCGAACTTTCGGCGGCGCTTTCGCCGTGAGCTTGATGGGCACCGTGATGCTGCATCAAATGCAGCGTGGTTTGAGCCAACTCTCCGGCGGTAATCTTTCCGCCGCACTGCTCGACAAGCTCGCCCATCCGCAAAATCTCCTCGAACCTGCAACCCGCGCGCAAATTCCCGCCGAACTCCTGCCGCGCATGATCGCCATTCTCGGCGACGCGATCTGGTACGCGTTCTTGGTCGGATTCGCGCTGATGATGCTCGGTGCTCTCATGAGCTTCTTCATGTCGACCAGCACGCCGCGGGACGCAGCGACGCCGCGTAGTGCTGAGTAATGAGTTCTGAGTGCTGAGTGTAGGAAGCCGAGCCCGCGTTGCACTCAGCACTCAGGACTCGCTACTCAGGACTCTAGTTGCCGTTGACAGATCGGACCGCCACCCTGTACACCAGACCCCAGGCGTCGTACGCCAAAACTTCAACGAGGAAGTAGATCAGTATGAATGAGCAGACAACTGCCATCGCTTCGGCAGCCCCAACACCCGCCGACGCCCCGACGCTCGAAGCAACAATTCGGCAAAAACGACTGGCCCTGAGTCTGATCAGCACCTGTCATACGCTCAACCATCTAC
>JBEVIO010000401.1:0-4429 GCA_040510635.1 Binatia bacterium
GAAGACGACGAGGCGTATAAAGCCGTCGTGCGCGCTTACAACAGTTGGCTCGTCGAAGAATACTGCGCGGTTAAACCCGACCGTCTGATCGGCGTAGGAATTCTCCCGCTCGTGAACAATATCTCGGACGTGATCGCGGAGCTGGATTACTGTGCCTCGGTAGGATTGAAAACCGTCTTGCTGCAGGGCTTTCCCAGCGGCAAATCTTACCCGACCGATGAAGACGATCGCTTCTGGTCACGCGCGCTGGAGTTGAAGATGCCGATCAGCGTGCACGTCGATCTGGAGCGCGCCGGCGAACGCAAAGCACCGCTTTTCAAATATCCGAAAGAATCGGACGAGATCATGAAGAAACTCACCCATGATCTGGTCGAACAGGTAGGACGCTTCGGCCCGGTGCGCGGCAACGGTTCTATTGCCGCCGTCCAGTGGGTCTTGTCGGGTCTCTTCGACCGCTTCCCGACTCTGCGCATCTTCTTCGCTGAGAATCAGATCGGCTGGATTCCATTCTTTTTGCAAGGCGCTGACGTTCGTTACGACCGCCACCATCGCTGGGCCGATCGACTGCTTGGACTAAAGCCGATGAAACGTCTGCCGAGTGAATACATTCGCGAATATTTTTACTGGGGTTTTCAATTCGACCGGATCGGCGTCGAGCTGCGCCACAAGATCAACGTCGACCGATTGATGTGGGGTTCCGATTTTCCCCATCAGGAATCCGATTGGCCCGAGTCGTTGAAAATCATCGAAAAAAATTTCGCCGGCGTGCCGAAGGAAGAGAAAGAGAAAATGGTTTGCGCCAACGCGGCAAAGTTTTTCCGACTCGGCAACTCGTGACTTGGTTTCAACACGAAGCACGCGGAAAATCACGATGATTATGATCGGTTGATGCGTTCTTATCGGACCTTCTCGCTTCCCGTCACACCGCGAAACGCGGGAGTCGAGGTCGTTCTATTTGCCCTGCTGGCTACGTTCTAAGTTGCGGTCTTCCCTCTTCGGCCCGCCTCGCACCCTTGGCACATTGAATCGTATTCGTTAAGCTCGCCCCATCACGAGGACTAACCACGATCACGTTTTCAGGAGAAGCAATGGCCGAACCCACGATCATCTGCCCGCAATGTAAAACCGAGATCAAACTGACCGAATCTCTCGCCGCGCCCCTGCTCGAATCCGTCAAGCGCGACTACGAACAACGCTTATCGCAAAAAGATGCTGACATGACCCAACGCGAACAAGCGCTCGCCGATCGCGCCCAATCGCTCGAAAAAGCCAAAGCGACCTTGGATCAGCAAGTCGCCCAAAAACTTCAGCAGGAGCGCGTGCGCATCGCCGCTGAAGAGCAGCAGAAAGCCAGGCTCGCGTTCGGCAACGATCTCGATCAAAAAACTAAGGAAATCTATGGCCTTCAGGAGATATTGAAACAGAACAATGCAAAACTAGCCGATGCCCAAAAGGCCCAAGCCGAGTTGATCCGCAAACAACGCGAGCTTGACGATGCCAAGCGCGAATTGGACCTGACGATTGAAAAGCGAGTGCAGGCCGATCTCAGCTCGGAACGAGACAAGGCCAAAAAAGAAGCCGAAGAAGAATTGAAACTCAAAGTGATGGAAAAAGATCAGACCATTAGCGCGATGCAAAGACAGATCGAAGACTTGAAACGGCGCGCCGAGCAAGGCTCGCAGCAACTTCAAGGAGAAGTTCAGGAAATGGAGCTGGAAGCGCTGCTTGCCGCGAAATTTCCGCGCGACACCATCCAGCCCGTGCCTAAGGGGGAGTTCGGCGGCGACGTGCTCCAGCGCGTAATAGGACCGCTCAATCAAAGCTGCGGCACGATTCTTTGGGAATGCAAACGCACGAAAAACTGGAGCGATGGATGGCTACCCAAGCTCCGTGAAGACCAACGCACGGCAAAAGCCGAGATCGCCGTTATTGTGAGCCAGGCACTGCCTAAAGACGTCGAGACATTCGGCTTCGTCGACGGCGTTTGGATCGCCGATCCGAAAGTCGCGCTGCCCGTCGCGCTCTCCTTACGCCAGACGCTGATCGAAGTTGCGTCGGCACGCCAAGCCGCCGAAGGTCAGCAGACGAAGATGGAAATGGTCTACGGCTATCTCACCGGGCCGCGTTTTCGTCAGCGTATTCAAGCGATTGTCGAGGCATTCTCATCTATGAGAGAAGATCTCGATCGCGAGAAGAAGGCCATTACCCGACAATGGGCCAAGCGCGAGGAACAAATCGACCGGGTTATGAACGCCACCGTCGGCATGTACGGCGACCTCCAGGGTATCGCCGGAAAAACCTTGCAGGAGATCGAAGGGCTGGAATTCCAAGGGATGTTGGACTTCAAATCGGAGGAATAGAAGACTGATCCTGCACAGCGATGCCGACGATCGTTATCGAAACCTTCATCCATGCGCCCGTCGAGCTGTGCTTCGATCTGGCGCGAGAAGTGGACGCTCACGCCGAATCAGCGGCATTCTCCTCAGAACGCGTCGTTGAGCCTGGTCGAACACATGGCCTGCTCGTAGTCGGCGATATCGTCGCATTCGAGGGCCGGCACTTCGGAATGAAACAGCGCTTCGTGGCGCGAATCACTGCGCTCGACCGGCCACAGCGATTCGTCGATGAGATGATTCAGGGCGCGTTCAAAAGGCTCCGGCACGTGCACGAATTCGAATTCAAAAATGGCGTAACTACGATGCGCGATATCCTCGAGTGGGAACCGCCCTTCGGTTTTATTGGTCGTCTCGCCGACTTTCTCTTTTTGCGTCGTCACATGCGCTGGTTCGTCAGCACGAAGCAAAGCGCCCTCAAGACTATCGCGGAAAGCTGCGCAAATTCGCCATAAAACACAGATGCACGACGGTCGAAGAGAGTTGCTGAACCTACCTAGCCGTAAGATTCACCAGCTCCGAAATTCCGCTCGTGATGAGATCGTCGAACCGTGCGAACGGCTGTCTGCGTGTAATCTTTCCTCGCTTCACTCTCTTGTAGAGCTTCGCGGCAAACCGAGTATGCTTCGCCGCGTTAAATTTCGATCAACTGGTCTGGCGAAAAGAAGTTCAGTTCGATTAGTCGACGCCTTACCTAGCTCTCGGCACGCCGACTCAGGTCGACCAGATCATTTGACGGACGTGTGTTATCTCGCCCCGAGGGCCGGCCGAGACGGTACGTTGCGCTTAGGATTACCCAAAACTTTTATTCCCTCTCTGGTTGGGGACAATCTCTGGCCAGAGGGCCTTAGCTTCTGCATTGCGTGTAGTTTCCAGAGCGAGAGACCTTTGCGCAAATAGTGCGGATCCATTTCCACGGCTTCACAGATGTTCATGAAAGAAAAGGGCCATTTATGATCGTCTTTGAAAATCCAGTCTTCCGTGTCCTTGAAGAGACGATAGGCGTACTGTCCCGGCAAAAGGGAATGCTTTTGAAAGCATTCGACTGCATCTAGCAAAACCGCGAACATGAGTCTCTTTTCGGGTTGGAGACAGCTGGTTCCGTCCCATCGGCCGAAATATTCCTGGACGGTGAGAATGTCCAACCTGGACGATGAACCAACCGGGTCGGCGTCGCGGGGGCTATAATTTAGCGTTTTGCTGTTCACGGGTACGACCTTCTGCGCGAAATTTGCGACTTATTCACCTGCTGAATAATTAGGGAATTTTTTAAAATGGCATATTCCCGGCTGGACAAAGGGCACCGGCCCATAAACCCATGATAGATTTCGATTGGCAGCTTGACGAGAACCGTCATATGCACTCATCGTCCTGTGAATGGTCTAACTTTGATTGTCGCCATAAACTTAGTGACCGTTCAAGTAGTGTTGCAAAATATTCTTGGCGCGTTTCTATGAGAGAACAACATTGGGTTTTTCTCCTTCGATGACCAACGGCAGGCGTACGCGATAGACGAGCGGGCGACGCCCGAGAGAGAAGTAGAGCGGCACTAAAAGTGTTAGACGAATAGTTGGTTGACTAAGCGAAAGTGATATAGATCAAAGAAACCCTACTATCAGGAGGTGAGCGATGCGGTTCCTATTGAAAGTGAACATCCCGGTGGAAGCCGGAAATGCGGCAGCGAAAGCCGGAAAGCTGGGTGCGACCATCCAATCGATTCTCGCCGATTTGAAGCCGGAGACCGTCTACTTTACGGACGATAACGGTCAGCGCACCGGATTTATATTCCTCGATATGCAGGACGCCTCGCAAATCCCGGCGGTCGCTGAGCCGTGGTTCCTTGCCTTCAACGCAAGCCTTGAGATTCATCCGGTCATGATACCGGAAGACCTCGCCAAAGCGGGCGGCGCCATCGAGGCGGCGGTCAAGAAATACGCCTGATCGCCCGCTCTCGATCCGACGCAAGCGAAGCACGGAAGCAATCGCCCGCTTCGGCGCGCTGCTCGTGAGCTGTAATCGTCACTGATACGACAAAA
>JBEVIO010000402.1:0-4944 GCA_040510635.1 Binatia bacterium
TGCCGTCGGGCCGCGACCGCAGTCGCGCGACCTTCGGGGTGTTTCGCGCTATTTGGAATTTCCCTATTTAAGCCGCAGCGCGGCGACTTTGGTAAAGCGGTTTGCTTCGGCTCGGCTGCCGCTGTTAGTCAGCGGTGAAATAGGCTGCGGGCAGGATCGAATTGTCGAGGGCATTTGTCAGCTCCAGAAAAATCCCGGCGTAAAACTCGCGATCAACGCAGCCGTGGCTAACAGTGAATACCTTGAGCAAAAAAAGTTTCACTTTTCGTTTCACGAGCGGTTAAGAGCGGCGCCGACGACTGTGATCGTTCAGGATCTTGACAAAAGCTCCCCTGCAGCGCAGTCGCTGCTCCTCATTTTTCTCGAGGAGGCGGAAGAAAAACTGGATGAGATCCGCTGTCTGGCAACGGCCACCGGCGATTTATTGGAGAAGGTTTACCGCGGCGAGTTTCTCGAGGCGCTTTATTATAAGCTGGCAACGCTCACGCTAAAGCTCCAGCCGGTTCGAGAGCGCAGGGATGATATTCCGGTCCTGGCTGATTGGTTTGCCCGTAGTTATGCCGACGTGCTGCGGATCAGCCAGCCGACCTTTTCTGCCGAAGCAAGCAGCCGGCTGTGCAATTATCTCTGGTTCGGAAATCTCATGGAGTTGGAAACCGTGATTGCTCGAACCTTGGCCTTGCGCCGCAAGTCGAGCATTGAGGCGGTCGATCTGGTCTTTGAATTTGGCGATGAGCCCGCGCACATCGCCGATTTGGCGGATATCACTGAGTTCACGCCTGGTGAAGCGACCGCCGATCTCAAGCCGGCGCAACCGAGGCTTCAGCCGTACAGCGTAATGGGTGACACGGATGGATCGACCAACCGTCAGGTCAATCCAGTTGATTTGAATGTGGTGATTCATGAACTCGCCCACGAGTTTAAGAATCCTATGGTCACGATCAAGACGTTTGCTCAATTGCTGGGCGACCGCTATCAAGATGAAAACTTTCGCAGCCGTTTTCAAGAAGTCGTCGGCGGTGACATCGAGCGCATGGACGAACTGTTGGAAGTCATGATCGAGTTCGCCGACTTTGCCCAGCCTCGCAACAGCACCGTGGCGCTGGAAGAAAAGCTGCGAAGCGCATTGAGTGAAATTCAGCCGGACTGCGCCAAACGTCAAACGCGCATCGAATGGAAGCAGAACGGCGGCGCGCAGCTTGTACGCGCGGATGAAGCCCAGTTAGAATATATCCTGAAAAACGTTTTGCTGGCGGCCCTGTCACAAGCGCGGATGGGTAGTGAGATCGAAATCGATTTGTCATCCCGCGGCGCCCTGGTCATCAGCTATCTCCGTGAAGGAGGGCGGGTCGCGTCGATCGCTCATTATTTGGACGAAAAATCGCGTCCCGAAGAAAGCCTTTTGCCCTTGCGCGTCATACTTGCGAAACACTTATTGGAAACAAATGGAGGTCGCTTTGCCACCGCACCCTTAGACAGCGATAGAGAAACATTGAGAATGGAGTTTCCGGTTGTAGAAGATGGACCGCAACACTGACATGAGCCAATCCGTAATATTAGTCGTCGATGATGAGGCGGGGGTGAGGCAATCCCTGCAAATGGTCTTCAACAAGTCTTACCGCGTGATCGAAGCATCCGCAGCGGATGAGGCGATCCAAAAAGTCGCCGATGAGTCGCCGGATGTCGTGCTGCTGGACATCATGATGCCGGGCACCGACGGTCTCGCGGTCTTGAAGCAGATTAGATCGGTCAATGGCGATTGCCAAGTCATCATGCTGACCGGACTCAACACCGCGCGCACGGCCTTCGCGGCCAAAGGCACGGGCGCGTTTGACTACGTGACCAAACCTTTTGATGTCGAAGAGCTGCGCTTGCGCGTCGAGCATGCGCTGGAAAAGGTGCTGTTGTCGCGCGAGCTGGAACGCTTAAAAGAAGAAGTCGGCCGCAAATACGGCGTCGAACATGTGATCGGCAAGTCCAAACAGATTATCGACGTATTTAAAGCCGTGAGCATGGTGGCCGCCAAAAAAAGCACAGTGTTGATTACCGGAGAAAGTGGTACCGGCAAGGAACTCATTGCGCGCGCGATTCACTATAATAGCGATCGGCGTTCAAAACCGTTCGTGGTGGTCAACTGCGCGGCCTTGCCCGACACTCTGATCGAGAGCGAACTGTTCGGCTACGAACGTGGTGCGTTTACCAACGCGTCACAAAAGAAAGTCGGACGATTCGAGCTGGCTCATGGTGGCACCTTATTTCTCGACGAAATCGGCGAGCTCAATCTCGGCACGCAGGCGAAGTTCTTGCGCGCGATCGAGCAAGAAACATTTACCCGCCTGGGCGGCACCGACGAGATCAAAGTCGACGTCCGGGTCATTGCCGCGAGCAATCGCGATCTCGAGCAGCTGGCCAAAAACGCGGAGTTTCGCCCGGATCTGTTTTATCGCCTTAACGTGGTGGGGCTCTTCCTTGCGCCGTTGCGAGAGCGGCCCGACGATATCCCGCTGCTGTTGGATCATTTCCTGCGTCTCAAATCGCAAGAGCATTCCATTGCGGCCAAGAACCTTTCACCGGAAGTGGTGGATTTTTTCACTTCCTACGGCTGGCCGGGCAATATCCGCGAGCTAGAAAATTTAGTCGAGCGCCTGACCATTTTGACGCCCCATGACACGATCATGCTGCGCGATCTGCCTACAGGGATGCGATCCACGGATCAGACCGCGACCCTCAAAGAGGACGTACTCAGCGGGTCGCGTCCGCTCAGCGACGCCGTAGACGAGTTTGAACGGGAATTGATCGTGAAAGCCCTGCAGCGCACAGGCTTTAACCAAACCAAAGCTGCGTCGTTGCTCGGCACCAGCCGGCGGATTTTAAAATACCGAATCGAGAAGCTAAAGATCAACGATCCCAACGATTCCGAATCGGAAGTTAAATTATCGCCATAACTGGACAAATTTGTTCCGCAAATCTCTTCGCTTGCCCTCTTTTCACCAAAATATCTTTTTAAATTAGCAATTTACTTGCTAAATGTACTGGCATATTACTTGCACCGTCCTCGGTGCATGGACGCCAGCAAATCCAGTATCCTAGTCGTTGACGACGAGATGGGTCCGCGAGAATCGCTCAAAATGATTCTCAACCCGTATTACAACGTGCATACCGCGGACCGTGGGACGCAGGCGGTGGAGATGCTGAAACAGGTCCCGGTGGATCTCGTGACAGTCGATCTCAAAATGCCCGGCTTTAGCGGCATCAATGTGCTCGAGAAGGTCAAGCAGCACGACCCCGATATCGAGGCGATCATTATCACGGGCTATGGATCGCTCGATACGGCCATCGAAGGACTTCGGCTCGGTGCCTTCGATTACATTTCGAAACCTTTCGATGTCAATCACATCCTTTCCTTGGTTCGGCGCGGCCTGGAGCGACGCACGGCCAAGGCTCGGCTCCGACAGGTCAAATCGGATTTTCTGTCCAATATTTCACACGAATTAAGAACCCCTCTTAGCGTCGTCGTTGGATTCGTCTACCTCTTGCTCAATCAGGTAATCGGTAAGCTGACCGAGGACCAGCAAAAAGTTCTCGAAACCGTCTATCGTAACTCGGAAGAACTGCTCGAGCTGATCGATAACGTTCTCTGGATGACTTCGCTGAATGCCGGTGATGCGAACGCGACGATCGAAAAATTCGACGCGCGCGACGTGATCCATGAGGCACTCAAGCGCCATGAAAAAATGATTGGTGAAAAGGGCCTGCAAGTGAACGTTCACGCGGGGGATCACGAACTGCCGCTGGTTAGCGACCGCGCCAAGGTCGACCGGATTTTTCAGAACGTTTTCAACAACGCCGTTAAATTTACCGCCGAGGGGCAGATCGACGTAAAGGTGCAAGCGACGCCTGATAAGAACGGGATCGAGTTCGAAATCATCGATACCGGAGTCGGCATCGAAGAAAGCAAGATCGATTCGATCTTCGAACCCTTTCATCAAGCAGATAACTCGGTTCAGCGTGCCTATTCAGGCTTGGGCTTAGGGCTCACGGTCGCTCGACGAATGGCGGAATTGGTCGGCGGCAGATTGACCGTGACCAGCAAGCCGGGTTCGGGTACGCGAGTTTCTATGAACTTTCCGTCGCAGGTCAATGGCGCGACGGCGTCGACTCTAGAGCAGCGCAAATATGGATAACGGCCGCTATATTTGGTGCCGCAACTGCGGTGCGATTCATCACGTGACTGCTTTCGATCGGTATCCGATCTATGCCCTCGAGGGAGGTGAGCGCAGGCGCTGCCGGCGAACGACTGGCGAGATTTTATGGCGCGCCATGCCGGTCATCGGCTCGAAGCGATGACAGCCACGGGAAATGACTACCTTCCTTCAGGTTCCGCGTTTGATCCGATGGCCATCGCATATCTTGAAGTTAGCAACGGCGCAGAAACATTGCTGCTACGCCGAAACCGCAAACGCATCGACGAAGCGCTTAACTATGAAATTGTCAACGGCCGGTTGGTTCAGACGGAAATGAGTCTGGAGGTCCAAGAGGAAGCGATCCGCAAAGAGATGAAACTGCACTTTTGCTGGTCGCCCGCTGCGCCCTTGGAGGATGAGAAAATCAACTATTTCGTTTCCATGTTCAGAGAAATTGTCAACCACATCGATCCTGCTTCCGCGCACCCAAGCCAATGCTCCGACGTCGATGAAAATCTCAGCTACTGTCAGCTCAACTCGGCTATAGTCGAAACTTTAATCGCGAGCTGCGAAGGTTATTTTCTTCCGGTGGAGTTGGCCTCGCTACGCAGGTTCGTCGAGAACCATAGCGATAGCGGTAACGTGATGGCATTGGTGAAACGCCGCGCCGTTATCGTCGAGCAGCGGCCGCAATAGTCATTCCGCTTACCGATTTGTCGCAGCTTTATCCTCGCGTTTCATTTCACTCAACCAAGACTTC
>JBEVIO010000403.1:0-5655 GCA_040510635.1 Binatia bacterium
CAACCACCGCTCAGTGGCTTGCAAGCTTATATAAAATTTTGGGTAAGGATAAATCGGACAAATTTATTCGTGACTTGGCCGCTATGAAACCGATTCTTCTCGAGTCCCTTTCGCCCACCGCGGAGCGAGTCAGCACAGGGGAGACACCAATTGGAATCACGCAATTGAATTCGGTGTTTCTCTATAGTCAAAACGGCGCTCCGGTGGACTATGCGCGACTTGGTAAATTCCTAGGGGACCAGAATCTGTTGGTCCTAGGCGGCAAGGCGCCTCGTCCCAACGCTGGAAAGGCATTTATTGATTACTATCACAGCGATGAGAGTCTGAGGATCATTGCCAAGGCGGGTGAGTTTGTCACGAGAGGAGGAATCTACCCGCCGCTGCCGGACGCCGATAAAGTTCAGTTCATTCCGATGGATGAGCTGGATGAGAAAGGTTACGCTGATAAGAAGAGTGAGTATCGCAAGCTTTTTCTACAATAGATCGGCCGAAGCCGAGCGCAATAAAAGTCCTTCAGCCGTTTGGCTGAGAAGATTCTCCGACGGTAACCAATTTTTTAACGGTAAGGTCTACCAATCTAGGATTCATCGCCTACGAGGCGGATCGGCGCGGTGGTGCAGTTTGTGCCCACTTAATTTCGTGAGCCGCAGTTCATCTGTTGCTCAGCTCTCTTAATGCATCCTTCAAATAACTCTGATCCACATATCTGGCTGGACTCGGCAGAGGGCCCTTGAGTTGGCCCTGCTCGCCGTAGATTTGGATCAGGGTCTTAACGCCCTCGGTATTGATATCCGAGTCCGGGTACCAAATTCGATTCGCTGTATAGTATTCCCATCCCTTGCGCGCGTGCGCCGGTTTTAGCTTCATTTCCTTGGTTAAAAAATCGATCGCCGGCTCCTTGTTCTCGAACACCCAACGCATCGCTAGAGCCATGCCTTTGACGAAACGGATTAGTAGAGGCCGGTTGGCTTCCGCCCAAGAGCGCTTCACGGTCATCGCGGTGAGCTGATAGTTCGGCAGTACGTCTCGATACCAGCCGATCACGTTGAATCCTGCTTCTTCAGCGGCGAAATTGAGCGGTATCGCAAGCGGCGCCGCCGCGATCTGGCCGCTCGATAGCGCTGCGAAAAGATCGGCGGTGCCGCCGACGTTGACCAGCTTGTAATCGCGCGGATATTCCAATCCTTTGGATTTCAACACCTGCTTCAAGGGGAACGTGATGCCTGAAGTCAGGCTCTGACCGCCGATGGTCGCGCCGCGTAAATCTTCATAGCGTTTATAATTTTTTCCACCCATGATCGCGTGCGAGAGCCCGTTGATTAAACCCACCACCATCACCAGATCGATGCCGCGCTCGCTGACGTCCATCACCGCATCCGGAGTAGCGCCGCCAACGTAAACGGAGCCGGCGACAAGCGCTTGAACCGACGGCGGCGTGCCGCGCAGGAGAATTACCTGAGCATCCAGACCCTGCTGGTCGAAGAAGCCGTGCTTCCAGGCGACCCAAAGCGGCCCATACCCCAGCGTCTTACTGGACGCAGCGATCGGAAATTTCACTTTTTCCTGGGATCGACAGGGGAAAGACGAGAGCACCAAAAGCGAAATCATAATGCTCCAAATAATTCTAAGCCGGGATAATCTCATGTAACACGCTCCCTCGACGAGAGATCGATGAGCGCGACGCGCTCACTTGTCTGGCTGAATATGAAGCGGTCAGTTTACAGGGCGGAGCATATTGGGCCGGAAATTCGAATGTCAAGCAATCATTGCCGTGCTGTAGGAGCAACGTGATTATGACAGGGTGAGGAGATCGATCGATTCGCTGGCAACTTCGTTTCAGGACCGCCGCGCGTTGACGGTTCGTACTGGACTATAATACTTATGCGTTCAAGTGGATCGGCGATCGCATGGAGAACATCATGAAAAAATGGCTGATCAAGCTCAACGCGGCTTTGCTTTTGTGGTTGAGTGTGCCGGCGTCAGCGCAAAATGTTCCGATCCTCAATATGGGCTTCAGCGGCGCTGGCGTCGGTTCGGATCTGCTCAAAGTGATCGAGCGCAACGGGCTCTGGCGCAAGCATGGCATCGACGTGCGCACAATTTACCTTTCCAGTGGAAGCTTGATGGCGCAGACGCTGTCGTCGGGGGACATCGGTATCGCCGGTTTCGACACTCCGGCAATGCTCAGCCTCGCTTTAGCCGGTCATAGCCTTAAGGTCGTCGCCGTGCCGATTAATCGTCTCGAGCCGTTTTTCGTCGTGCGCACCAACATCAAGACACCGGCGGATCTCAAGGGCAAAAAGATCACGATCAGCCGTTTCGGCTCCGGTTCGGATATCATGACCCGCGTCGCCCTACGCTACTGGAAGCTCGACCCGGATAAAGACGTGAGCTTCTTCCAATCCGGCAATACGCCGACGCGCACGGCCGCGCTGATCGCCGGCCACATGGACGGCGCGCTGGTCAGCTCGACGGGCGTGGCGAAGATCGTCGCCACCGGATGCTGCCGCGTGCTCGCGGATCTTGCCGAGTTGCCGCTCGAGTTCGCCAACTACGGCGTGGTGGTTTCCGGCACATTGCTCAAAAACCAAAGAGACAACGTCAAGCGATTTTTGCAGGCGTTGATCGAAGGAATTTATACTTTTAAAACCAAGCCGGACACGGCGCGCGCTGTCTTGCGCGAGAGTAGCGGCGACGCCGACGTGACACTTCTTTATGAAAGGCTGTCTAAATCCTTTCGCGACTTTCCGTCGCCCGAAACCCGCGGCATTCAGCACGTGATCGATTCGTTGCCAATGCCCAAAGCGCGCGGCGCCAAGGCTGAAGACTTCATCGATGGAAGCCTCATGGAAGAAATCCGCAAGGGCGGGTTCGTGGATAAGCTGTTCGGAAAAGCCGGCTGAGCCAGTCTTATTTCCGCTTGGTGGTTTCGGCGGAAACGCTCGGAGATTTTCTTCCGCGTGTGCGACCGCGTCGCAATCGCGAAAATCAATCCCGCCCGTCCAAAGGTTGCAAAAGGTTAATCCTTCGCTTTCGCTCAGGACGATACAACTGATACAAGGGACGAATGAGTAATCTGATTATCACCAATGCGGTCATCATTCCGATGGCCGATGAACGCCGGTCGTTTAACGGTTACGTCGGCACAAAAGACGGCATGATTACCGAGATCGGAACCGGCGCGCCGCAAAAAAACACAGAGGCGGAACGAATCATCGATGCCTCGGGTTGCATGCTCATGCCGGGGTTCATCAACGCGCACACGCATCTGTATCAGGTTTTACTGCGCGCGGTCTGGGAAGATCTCGAGCTGATGCCGTGGCTCAAGCGCATTTACGGCTGCGCCCGAGTGTTGCGGCCGGAACATTTTTACACCGGCAGCTTGCTCGGCTGCGTCGAGGCGATCCGCAGCGGTGTAACGACTGTCTGCGAGCATAATTTCTTGAATCCAAGCCCCGAGTGCGCTTTTGAGACCATCCGTGCGATTCGTGATTCCGGGCTGCGCGCGGTCTTCGCACGCACGATCATGGACACAGGCGAGATCGTGCCGGATTGTACGAAGGAAAAGCCAGAGCAAGCGTTTCGTTCCATCGAAGCAATTTTAGCCAAGCACAGAAACGACGGGCAGCTCTCATTTATGACCGGACCAAACACGCCGCCGATCAACACGACGCCGGGTTTGCTAAAAGAGATTCGCCGCTTCGCCGACGACAAATCCCTCGGCATCAGCGCGCACGTGGCGGAATCGAAGTCGGTAGTGGATTGCGTGCGCCAAGACCACGGCAAAAACGGCGTTGTTGAGTTTCTCCAACAGTTCGGGATTCCGGCTGCGAATTCGATCTTCGCTCACTCAGTGCACGTATCGAAGGACGAGATTGGCATCCTCAAAGAAACCGACACTTCGGTATCGCACAACCCGGTGAGCAACATGATGCTCGGCGACGGTGTCGCGCCGGTGGTCGAGATGCTGCGCCAGGGCGTGAACGTCGCGCTAGGCACCGACGGGGCGGCGAGCAACCATTCGCAGGACCTTTTCGACACCATGAAGGCGGCCTCGCTGCTCCAGAAAGTCCACCATCAAGACGCCGGCGTGATCGATCCTTACTCGGTGCTGCGCAT
The DNA here is from genome assembly GCA_040510635.1 of Binatia bacterium. Lineage (GTDB taxonomy): Bacteria > Desulfobacterota > Binatia > UBA9968 > UBA9968 > DP-20. Next base: position 4,120 of record JBEVIO010000403.1, read on the forward strand.
GGCGACGGCGGGCGGGGCGAAGGCGCTGGGACTCGATGCCATCTGCGGCACGATCGAAGTCGGCAAGCGGGCGGATTTGATTTTAGTGAATTCAGAGACGGTTCATCACCAGCCAGTCAACGACATCTTCAGCCAAATCGTCCACTGCGCCAAAGCGAGTGATGTGCAGACCGTGATCGTCAACGGCGAGATTTTGATGCAGGATCGAAAGCTGACAAAACACGATGACACTCAGCTCATTGCTGATGCCAAGCAAGTCCATCGCGATCTTCTGGGACGCGTGAGCAAATTGTCCTTTTAACCTCTGGATTGCCTTTGTACGAATTAGAGACGGGGGCGACGGAAAGATTTCTTAGTCGCTTCGCTCCTTCGAAATGACAGTGCTTTTGTCATCCCGAGCGAATGCGAGGGATCTTTCTTAGATCGGATATTGCGCTGCCAATGATCTACTTGCTTTTCGCCATTGTCGGCTCCGGTGTTATTCCGGTTATCTTTCGCGCCTTCGATAAATTCGGCGTCAATCTTTTTTGGGCGATCCCGGCGAATTATGTGACTTGCGTTTTGGTTGGAAGCTTTTTGATGGGAGGCTCAGGTGGCGTTGTGAGCGTCACCGCAAAGCCTTGGCTCTGGCTCGCCACTGTTCAAGGAATCCTCCTGGCAGTGAACTTTTATTTGCTTGCCCACACGGCGCAGCGCGTCGGCGTGGCGCTTGCGGCGCTAGCGAGCCGGTTGTCGGTGGCGATACCGTCGCTGCTGGCGTTCGTGCTCTACGGCGATTCATTGACCGCAATTAAACTTGTCGGATTATTAACTGCGCTCGTGGCGCTCTATCTCTGCACCGCGCCGGAGAAAGGCGCGGACCGTTCGCGGTTGTTCCAGTTGCTGCCGCTTCTTGTTTTCGCAACCTTTGGCGCTTACTTCACGATCCTCAAGTATTTGCAGACTTACTATCTCGATGAATCGTCGTATCACGGCTACGTCATGGCGGGATTTGTCTTCGCGTTTTTATCGAGTCTTGCGATCGGTGCTGCCAAAAGCGTTTTTTCTTTGGCCGATTGTCGCGTGAAGCATATCTCGGCGGGGATATTTCTCGGTGTGATAAACTACATCGCGGTTTACACGCTGCTTCAAGTCTTGGCGTTGAAAGGCTGGCAAAGCTCGCAGCTTTTTCCGATTTACAGCGTGGGCGTGGTCGCGGTGAGCGCGGTCTTGGCGGTGCTACTCTTCCGTGAGCGGTTGTCGAAGCAAAAGACCATCGGCTTGGCCCTCGGCTTGATTGCCGTGTCCCTGCTGAACCAATGATTGGTCCTACTTCAACGTGTCGCTGACTTTCCTGACAATGCTGAAGTCGAACACCTGCTCCGGGAGCACCGGCTGCTTGGGCTTGACCCGCTGCGAAGCGTCCGCGATCATTTGCCGCTGAATCTCGTCGCTCACCACGCCGCTGGCTAGAAAGTCGGGGCCCGCGACGTCGTAGACGCGCGCGGCGATCTTGTCCGCGTTCTTGCCGAGATCGACCCAGGGTCCCTTGAGAAA
>JBEVIO010000404.1:0-4043 GCA_040510635.1 Binatia bacterium
TGTTTGTTGATTTTTAGTGAATATTAATATTCGACGTTTAAACTATTGAAAGCACAGTTCTTTCAGTACTTCCCCTGCCCTTGACGCCTTCTCGATGTCTGGTGTATAAATAATGTGTTAGAAAGAAGTTAAATAGCGGTCAGCTTTACCGACCGCTGATTTTTTGATGGGTCCCCAAGGTCGGGGGGACGAAAGAGAGCGGCGCTTTAGAGATGTTTTGTCCACAAACTAACTCCAGTCAGCCGCTCAGCCAAGTCAGCTTCTCCCAATCCTTCTCTCCTCAGCAACAGCTTCAAGCCTTCATTAGTCAGCCCCAGCGCAAATTCAGTATTGGTCAAAGCGGTGAAAGTTTTGATTCAGGAGGATCCATATGTTCAAGGTAGGCGAGAAAGTCGTTTACCCTGCCCACGGGGTAGGGGAAATTGAAGCGATACGTTCCCATGTCATATCGGGTACCGAGAGAAAGTTTTATATGCTGCGCATTCTCGAGTCCGATATGAAGATCATGATACCGATCGATAATGTAGAATCGGTGGGCTTGCGTAAAATAATTGACCGCGCCATGGTTACCAAAGTATATAAAGTCTTGCGCCAGAAAAAGGTCGAAACCGACCAGCAGACTTGGAATCGCCGCTATCGCGAGTACACGGAAAAAATCAAGACCGGATCCATTCTTGAGATAGCCAAGGTATTGCGCGATTTATTTGTTCTCAAAGGCGACAAGGAACTTTCCTTTGGTGAGCGAAAGATGTTGGACACGGCGCGCAATCTTTTAGTTAAAGAGTTGTCGATCGCGCGCTCCCATTCCGAAGAAAAGATCATGGAAGAGTTGCGCCATATTTTTACTCACTGACCTGGCCTGATTTATTATTGTTTTCCAAGAGCCGAGAGCCTTGCCCTCGGCTCTTTTGTTTTGCAGCCATGAATCATGTAACCGCAATCATTCTTGCCGCCGGGACAGGCAGCCGGATGGGCGGCGACCCATCCAAGACCTATCTGCCTGTGGCTGGAAGGCCATTGGTGCTGCGCACCTTGGATCGAATGTTCTCGTCGACGCTGATCGAAAGAGTGATCTTGGTGGTCGGCGTGACTGATCTTGACCATTGTGCCGCGATGTTACGCTCCGATCCGGCGCTGCAAAACCGTTCTTGGAGTTTGCAGACCGGTGGCGCGACGCGCCAACAATCCGCTAGGCGCGGTTTAGAAAAGATTGCTCTGGATACCAATCTCGTTGTCATCCACGACGGTGCGCGGCCTTTTGCATCGACCGAGCTCATCGATCGCTGCATCGATGCCGCGGCCATCCACGGCGCAGCGGTACCGGGATTACCGGCGCGCAATACGATTAAAGTTGTGTCAGGAGAGCATTGGATTGAAAGTACACCGAACCGAAACAAGCTCTGGGAAATACAAACGCCGCAGGTCTTTCAACGCGAGCTGATTGTCGCGGCACACGAACAAGCAGCTAGGGAAGACGCGGAATTTACCGACGACGCGATGGTAGTGGAGCAGTTCGGCAAGCCGGTTTTCGTGGTTCAAGGTGAACCAACGAATATTAAAATCACCGTGCCCGAAGACTTGTGGTTCGCCGAAACCTTGATCCGGCAAGGCCGAGTGCCTTAGACGGCTTTTTTTTGAATGACCTCGTTGAGGCTGCCGCTGCGGAATCCTTGCAGATCGACGCTTACGTAGTTGAACCCAACTTCTTTGAACCTCTTCACAATGGCATCCCGGGTCGCCTTGTCGAACAGGCGGTCGATTTCTTGCTGCGAAACTTCGATTCTTGCGAGATCGCCGTGAAAACGCACGCGAAACTCGCGGAAGTGAAGCGATTTCATGAAGACTTCGCAGGCGCCGACTTTTTGTAACCGTTCGAGATTGATCGCCGTTCCATAAGGAAATCGCGAAGAAAGGCATGGGCTCGATGGCTTATCCCATGTCGGCAGATCGAGTTCACGGCTATAACGCCGGATGTCACTTTTCGTCATCTCAGCTTCAACCAAAGGATGGCGTACGCCCCATTCATTTGCCGCTTTCAGTCCGGGCCGATGATCCTGTAAATCGTCGAGATTGGTCCCGTCAACAATCGTTGCTATGCCGAGCTTGTCGGCTTCGGCGCGACAGATCCGGTACAATTCGTCTTTGCAGAAAAAACAGCGATTCACCGGATTCTGCGCATACGACGGATTTTCCAACTCATGGGACTCAAGGACAAGGTGACGGCAGCCCAAGCGACCGGCAAATTCTTTGGCAGCGTCGAGATCCCACGGTGGCGCGCTGGGTGAAGATGCGGTCAATGCCACAACCCCGTCACGAAGAGCCAGATGCGCGGCTGTGAGCAAAAAAGTCGAATCAACACCGGCAGAAAACGCGACCAACAACGAATCGTGTTCGCGAAGGAGCTGGGTCAAGCGGTCGAATTTTGCGTCCATCGTTTATCGCTAAAAAGATCGGTGCTCAGATAATGTTCGCCTTTGTCGGCAAAGATCGTGACGACGATGTGGCCTTTGCCCAAACTCTTGGCCACCTTCAACGCGGCGCAACAGGCGGCGCCCGAAGAAATACCGACGAGCAGCCCTTCTTCGGCCGCCAACCGGCGCGCATGATGGGTCGCTTCTTCGTCGCTGACTTTAATTATTTCGTCGAGGATCTGTCGATTCAAGACCGCCGGAACAAAGCCGGCGCCGATTCCTTGGATCTTGTGATAACCGGGTTCTCCTCCGGAAATCACCGGTGAAGCTGCGGGTTCCACCGCGCAAATCCGCACGCCCTTCATCTTCTCCTTCAGCACTTCGCCGACTCCGGTAATCGTCCCGCCGGTGCCCACGCCGGCGATGAACGCGTCAATGCGTTTAAACTGCTTCAGCAATTCGACGGCCGTGGTCTTTCGATGCACATCCGGATTTGCCGGATTGTTGAACTGCTGCGGCATGAAATATTCGCCATTTTGCTCTAGTAACTCCTCGGCTTTGTGAATTGCCCCGCCCATCCCCTTGGTATCAGGGGTCAAGATCAACCGCGCGCCATAAGCGCAGAGCAAGCTGCGGCGCTCTTCGCTCATCGTGTCGGGCATCGTCAATATCAGCCGATAACCCTTAACGGCGGCGATCAAGGCAAGACCGATCCCGGTGTTGCCGCTGGTCGGTTCGACGATCGTCGCACCGGGCTTGAGCTTTCCTTGGCGCTCGGCCGTCTCAATCATGTTGAGACAGATGCGATCCTTGACCGAACCTCCCGGATTAAATGACTCCATCTTTGCCCAGACTTCGGCGTCATCTTTCCCCGGCAGCGTCCTTAGCTTAACCACGGGGGTGGAGCCGATGAGATCCAGAACGGATCGGGCACCATTCAAGCTCGTCACTGATTTGCTCGTCTTTCGTGAGAGGCGTGAAATTAGAATTACCGCTTAGTAAATGCTATATTTTCGACTCCTTAAAGTCAATGAAAACAGCGGCTGGCAATGACACCGCGTTGGTTCGAGACCGGATCTGCGCGATATTTCCCGGTGCCCTCGGCGACTTCGTCTGTTTCCTCCCGGCGCTACGGATACTGGCGCGTGATGCCGAGGTGGACCTTTTCGCGCGCGGCGAATTCGCCGCGCTTGTTCCCCGCAGAGTTGCGGCGCGCTCGCTGGAGCGTCCCGAAGTCCGCAACCTCTTCGTCGAAGATGAAGCGGCGCTGGAATCCCTGCAGGCTTTCTTCGGTGCTTATTCTGCGGTTTATTCATGGTTGGGAAGTCAACAAAAAGAGTTTGTCCGCCGGCTGCAACGGGTCGCGCCCGGCAAAGCGCGCATATTTCCTTTCGCGCCGACCCATGCAGGCTTGCACCAGACCGATTATTATCTCGGTTGTTTGAATTTAAGTTCGCTTGCCGGCGCTCAACCGGCAATCGAGCTGGATCGGCACGAAGCGGCCTGGTGCGATGAATTTTTTTCACTGCATGACCTTCATCGCCGTCCGATCTTAGCGATGGCTACCGGAAGCGGCGCGCGGGAAAAAAATTGGCCGGAGGAATTTTTTCTAGCTGTTGCCGAGTGGTGGCG
>JBEVIO010000405.1:0-4474 GCA_040510635.1 Binatia bacterium
CCTCGCCTCGTTTGATTAACGCGCGATCATTTCAACTAGTAAATAATGTTGCCCAAGCGTTCCCAGCGCACCCAGCGGTCGCTGCCGTCCCAGGACCAATAGATCAAGAAGGCTTTGCCGCGCACCTCTTCGAGATTGACAAAGCCCCAAAAACGGCTGTCGTAGCTGCGGTCGCGGTTGTCGCCCATGACAAAGATGTGATTGGGCGGCACCACTTTCGGCCCGTAGTCATCGCCGCTCCCCACCGCGCCCGCTTGGGGATCATAACCGGCAAAGTGAGCGTGCGGATCTTCGACCTGCTTGCCGTTGATAAAAACTTTTTTGGCGCGCACCTCCACCGTGTCGCCGGCGACGCCGATCACGCGCTTGATAAAATCCTTGGAACGATCCTCCGGGTAGATGAATACCACCACATCGCCCCGGCTCGGCGTCGAATATTGGAGTAAGTAGCGTTCCAAAAACGGCATGCGCAAACCGTAGGACAACTTGTTGACCAGAATATGATCGCCGATCTCCAAAGTCGGAATCATCGAGCCGGAGGGGATTTTGAACGCTTGCACGATGAAGGTTCGAATAAACAGCGCCAAAACCAGCGCCATGATAATCGCTTCCGCGTATTCGCGGAAAGTCGACTTCGCCTTCACGGTAGTTGAATTCTCCATGATTGTTTGGTCTTTCACTTTATTCACCTTTTCTGAAGCCATTGGCAACCCTGTGACTAAACTTTGAGCGCCGCGAGAAACGCCTCTTGAGGTATTTCCACCTTGCCGACCTGTTTCATGCGCTTCTTGCCTTCTTTCTGGCGCTCGAGCAGTTTGCGCTTGCGCGTGATATCGCCCCCGTAACATTTCGCGGTGACATTTTTGCGCAGCGCCTTCACCGACTCGCGCGACACCACCCGGCTGCCGATGGCCGCTTGGATGACGACTTCGAAAAGCTGGCGTGGTATGAGCTCGCGCATTTTTTGCACGAGATCGCGGCCACGGTAATAGGCCTTCTCACGAGGAACGATCATCGACATGGCATCGATGACATCCCCGTTGATGCGCACGTCCAGCTTCACCAGGTCCGCCGGACGATAGCCGGCCAATTCGTAATCCATCGATGCATAACCGCGGCTCATCGATTTAAGCCTATCATAGAAATCTACGACAATTTCATTCAAAGGCAACTCATAGACGAGCATCACCCGCTTGGGACCCAAATAGCGGATTTCTTTTTGCGTGCCGCGTTTCTCTTCGCAGATCTTCAGCACACCGCCGAGGAACTCCTGGGGCAGATGAAGCGTCGCCTGGATGACCGGCTCTTCGATCCGCTCGATCTCCGATTCGTTGGGCAGCTTCACCGGATTGTCGATCATGAGGGTGGCGCCGGCAATCGTGATCACGCGGTAAACCACGGTTGCCGCCGTGGTGATCAGACTCAGGCTGAATTCGCGCTCGAGACGCTCGCGGACAATGTCCATGTGGAGCAGGCCGAGAAAGCCGCAACGAAAACCGAAGCCCAGCGCCTGCGAAGTTTCCGGCTCGTAGGTAAACGAGGAATCGTTCAGCCGCAGTTTTTCTAGCGCGTCGCGCAAAGCCTGATACTGCCCCGAGTCGGTCGGATAGAGACCGCTGAAGACCATCGGCTTCATCGGTTTAAATCCCGGCAGCGGCTGCTGCGCCGGCCGATCGTGCGTCGTGATCGTGTCGCCGATCTGGGTTTCGGCGACTTCTTTGATGCCGGCCATGATGAAACCGACTTCGCCCGCCTTGAGCTCGCCGACTTCGACCGGCCCGGGCGCGAACACTCCGAGGCGCAGAACTTCGAACGCGTTGCCGCTGAACATCATGCGGATCTTGGTGCCCTTTTGCACGGAACCGTCAAAGACCCGCGTCATCACGACGGCGCCATGATAAGGATCGAACCAGCTATCGACGATCAGAGCGCGCAATGGCCCCGACGGGTCGCCCTTCGGCGACGGAAAATACTGCACGATACCTTCGAGTATCGCCTCTGTACCGATGCCTTCTTTGGCGCTTGCAAGCACTGCATGGGAGGCATCGATCCCGATGACTTCTTCGATATCCGCTCTCACCCGTTCCGGCTCAGCGCTCGGCAGATCGATCTTGTTGATCACGGGAAGAATTTCCAGATTGTGATCGAGCGCCATGTGCACGTTGGCCACCGTCTGAGCTTCCACTCCCTGAGCCGCGTCGACGACGAGCAGCGCACCCTCGCAGGCCGCCAGGCTGCGCGATACTTCGTAAGTGAAATCGACGTGCCCGGGAGTGTCGATCAAATTGAGCTTATACTCTTTGCCGTCCTTCGCTCGGTAGCTCAGGCAGACCGGACTGGCCTTGATGGTAATACCGCGCTCGCGCTCGAGGTCCATGCTGTCGAGAATCTGATCGGTTTTCTCGCGCGCGCTGACGGCGCCGGTGAATTCGAGCAAGCGGTCGGCCAACGTTGATTTACCGTGATCGATATGCGCGATGATGGAAAAATTCCTGATGTGATCCAGAGTCATTAGCCAGCACTATCCCGATACCAGGCGGCGGTGCGCCGAAGCCCTTCGGTGAGCGCCATCTGAGGACGCCAACCGAGCACTTGCACGGCCCGACCCGCATCGATACAGCTGCGTCGCTGCTCACCTGGTTTCGTCGGTCCGTGTCGCGCGTCGATCTCGCTGCCCACGGCTTGCCGCAGGCGCTGAAAAATCGTCACCACGTCGGTTTCGATTCCCGTGCCAATATTTATTTCGCCGACGAATTGCGCATCCAAGGCTGCAACATTGGCGGCAACCACGTCGCCGACGTAGACATAATCGCGCGTCTGCCCACCGTCGCCGTTTATGATCGGTGTTTTGCCCTGCAGCAGCAGCGACAAGAAGATGGCGACGACACCGGCCTCGCCCTTGGCGGATTGGCGCGGACCGTAGACGTTCGCATAGCGCAGTGCAATGTAGGGTAAGCCGAAAGCTTGATGGTAATAAGAAAGGTAAAGCTCGCCCGCTCGCTTGCTCACGCCGTAAGGGCTCGCCGGCCGCGTGACGTGATCTTCCGCCGCGGGAAAAGCCTCTTGTTCGCCGTAAACCGCCCCGCCTGAAGAAGCGAAAATAACTTTTTTCACCCCTGCGTTTTTGCCGGCTTCGAGCAAATTGATAAAACCGAGAATGTTAACGCGCGCGTCAAAGGTCGGATCGGCGACGGAATGGCGCACGTCCATTTGCGCCGCGTGGTGGCACAAAACATCCGGCTTGATTTGCTCGATCCGCCGCGCCGCTTCTGGAGCAGCAATATCGACCTCGTGCAACGTCGCTTTGGCGTTGAGATTCGCCGTCTGCCCGGTGGAGAGATCATCGAAGATATGCACTTCATGACCGTGTTCTAAATAAGCGTCGACAATGTTCGAGCCGATGAAACCCGCGCCGCCGGTAACGATGATTCTCACGTCTTCTGCTCCCCCAGCCGGGCACGAAAATATTCGATGGTTTTGACCAAGCCTTCTTCCAATTGCACCTTGGGCTCCCAGCCGAGAATCTTTTTGGCCTTGGTGATATCGGGCTGGCGCACTTGCGGATCGTCCTCGGGCAAGGGTTTGTAGACGATCGAACTTTTCGAGCCGGTGAGCTCAATAATTTTTTTGGCGAATTCCAAGACGGTCATCTCATGCGGATTGCCGATGTTGACCGGCAAGTGATGATCGGCGTCGAGAAGCTTCTTGAGCCCGATGACGAGATCATCGACGTATTGAAAACTGCGCGTCTGCTCGCCCTGACCGTAAACCGTCAACGGCTCTCCTTTGAGCGCCTGCATGATGAAATTCGGCACCACACGGCCATCGTGCAAGCGCATGCGCGGCCCGTAAGTATTGAAGATGCGCACGATGCGCGTGTTCAAGCCGTGGTAACGGTGGTACGCCATCGTCATCGCCTCGGCAAATCGTTTCGCCTCGTCGTAGACGCCGCGCGGCCCGATTGGGTTGACATTGCCCCAGTATTCTTCCGTCTGCGGTCGCACCAACGGATCGCCATAGACTTCGGAAGTCGACGCCAGCAAATAAACCGCGCTCTTGGCTTTGGCCAGACCCAAGGTGTTGTGCGTGCCCAAAGCGCCAACTTTTAAGGTTGGGATCGGCAACTCTAAATAATCAACCGGGCTCGCTGGCGAGGCGAAATGCAGGATGTAATCAAGCGGCTCCGGCACTTCGATGTAGCGGCTCACGTTATGATCGATGAAACGGAAACGCGGGTTTTTGAGAAGCGCGCCGACATTTTGCTTCGCACCGGTGGAGTAGTTGTCCATGCAGAGCACCTCATGTCCCTGGTTGAGGAAACTCTCGCACAGATGAGAGCCAATGAAACCGGCGCCGCCCGTCACCAATATATTCATTTTTGTCATACTTTTGCAGGATCTCGTTTCATGGACCGCTCGAATATCTCGAAGACTCTGGGAACCTGGGATTCAGCGGAATACCGCTCTTCGACAGT
>JBEVIO010000406.1:0-4300 GCA_040510635.1 Binatia bacterium
AAATGCGCCGATGTAATCGACCCGCCTGCTCTCGCGCGGCGCAATAAAGTCGGCAAGCGCCAATTGTGGCTTGCCGCGCTGATTGTCTTTCTGCTGGCGCAGCGTGTGCAAGCGCGCCAGCTCGTTCGCGCGCGTCACATCGGCGTAAACGATAATATCGTCGCCGTCGCTGTTCGCCGGGAAAAAGCCGTAGACGCCGTGGGCCGTGAATAATTTCTTTTCGACGATTTCATTGAGCAGCTCCTGCGCGTTGGCAAACAACTCGCGAGCTGCCGGGCCCCGGGTCGGATCGCTTAGCAAATTCGGATAGCGGCCGCGAATTTCCCAGGTGTGAAAAAACGGCGACCAGTCGATAAACGGCACCAGCGCGTCGAGAGGAAAATCTTTCAAGACTTTCCGCCGCGTAAATTCCGGCACGCCGATATTCTGATCATCCCATTCCGTGTGCAGTTTGTGCCGGCACGCCTCTTCGTAGGTCAGCAACTGTGTGCCGACGCGGTTTTCAAACTGTTCGCGAATCTCCTCTTGATCCTTGCGATTTTGCGTATCTAGCGCCTTGCGTGTGTCGAGCTTCATCAACGCGCCGACCACCGGCACGGCGCGCGAAGCGTCGATCACGTGAATCGTTTCATGCTTATACGCCGGCGCGATTTTGACCGCCGTGTGGCGCTTGCTCGTCGTTGCGCCGCCGATGAGCAGCGGGACATTCAAACCGCGCCGGGTCATCTCAGTGGCGACATGAGTCATCTCGTCTAGTGACGGCGTAATAAGCCCGCTCAGACCGATGATGTCTGCTTTCTCTTGAATCGCCGTGTCGATGATTTTGTCCGCCGGGACCATGACGCCGAGATCGATCACGTCGTAATTGTTGCAGCTCAAGACTACGCCGACGATGTTTTTGCCTATATCGTGTACGTCGCCTTTGACCGTGGCAAACACCAACTTGGTCCGCCGGTCGACGTTCTGCGTCGCTTTTTTCTCCGCCTCGAGAAACGGCGTCAAATAGGCTACGGCTTTTTTCATGACGCGCGCGCTTTTGACCACTTGAGGCAAAAACATTTTACCCGAGCCAAAGAGATCGCCGACGACATTCATGCCGTCCATCAGCGGCCCTTCGATGACCGCCAACGGTTTAGCGTATTTGCTTCTTGCCTCTTCGACGTCTTGATCGATGAAATCCGTGATGCCCTTGACGAGCGCGTGGGACAAACGCTCTTCAACCGTGCCATCACGCCAGCTATCGTCCTTGGTGACGGTTTTATCGGTTTTTTTGACCGTCTCGGCGAAGGCAACCAGCCGCTCCGTCGCATCGGGCCGACGATTGAGCAGCACGTCTTCCACGAGTTCGAGCAAATCTTTGGGAATCTCTTCATACACCGCGAGCATGCCGGGATTCACGATGCCCATGTCCATGCCGGCCTTGATAGCGTGATATAAAAAGGCCGAATGCATCGCTTCGCGCACAGGATTGTTGCCGCGAAACGAAAAAGAAATGTTGCTCACGCCGCCGCTGACTTTTGCGCGCGGCAGGTTGTGCTTGATCCAACGCGTCGCTTCGATGAAATTGACGGCGTAGTTGTTGTGCTCTTCAATCCCCGTCCCAACGGTAAGAATGTTCGGATCGAATATGATTTCCTGCGGCGGAAAGCCTATTTGCTCCGTCAAAATCTTGTACGCTCGCGCGCAGACTTCGATCTTTCGCTCGAACGTGTCGGCTTGGCCCCGTTCGTCGAAAGCCATCACGATCACCGCCGCGCCATAGCGGCGCACCAGCCGGGCTTGCGCGATGAATTTCTCCTCGCCTTCCTTGAGGCTGATCGAGTTGACGATGCCCTTGCCTTGCACGCACTTGAGCCCCGCTTCGATCACATCCCACTTGGAGCTGTCGACCATCACCGGCACTCGCGCAATTTCGGATTCGCCGGCGATGAGCCGCAAGAACTTCTCCATCGCCGCCATGGAGTCGAGCATGCCTTCATCCATGTTGACATCGATGATCTGCGCGCCGCCTTCGACTTGCTGGCGCGCCACGCTCACGGCTTTATCGTAGTCGTCGGCGAGAATCAGCTTGGAGAACACTGGCGAGCCCGTCACATTGGTTCGTTCGCCGACGTTGACAAAATTGGACTCAGGCCGGACGGTCACGCTTTCAAGACCGCTCAAGCGCAAGTAGGGCTCGACTGCGGGAACCGCGCGCGGTGGCTTCCGTTTGACGGCGGCCGCCAGCGCCGCGATATGCGCCGGCGTCGTGCCACAGCAGCCGCCGACAATATTGAGCCAGCCGTTGTCCACCCATTCGCGCAACTGCGGCGCCAAAGACTCCGGAGTTTCCGGGAATCCGGTCGGCAGAAGCGGATCGGGCAGTCCGGCGTTGGGATGGGTGCTGATGTAGACCGGCGCGATCCGTGCCAACTCTTCAATCAGCGGGCGCATCTCTTTGGGGCCCAAAGCGCAGTTCATGCCGACGCTCAACAGCGGTACATGGGAGATCGAATTCCAAAACGCTTCGACGGTCTGGCCGGTCACGCCGCGGTTGCTGCCGGGCTGGATGAAAGTCACCGAAGCCATGAGCGGCACTTGAATCTGTCGAGCATGGAAAAGCTTCGTGATCGCGAAGAATGCGGCCTTGGCGTTAAGTGTATCGAAGATCGTCTCGACCATAAGAAGGTCCGCTCCGCCGTCGATCAAACCGCGTGCCTGCTCGTAATAGGCGTCGACCAGTTCGTCGTAGGTCACGCCACGGGTCGCCGCGCTGTGTACGTCGGTGGAGATCGAGCAGGTGCGATTGGTCGGACCGATGGCGCCGGCGATAAAACAGCGCCGCAAAGGGTCTTTCGCCGTCACCCGTTCCACTGCCCTCTTCGCCGCCCGCGCGCCGGCAAGGTTCAACTCGTAGGCGTGCGACTCCAAGTGGTAATCTGCCATCGAGATCGATGTCGAGTTGAACGTGTTGGTCTCTACAATATCGGCGCCGTCTTCGAGATACTGAACGTGAATGGCCGTGATCAAGTCCGGCTGCGTGATGCACAACAAATCGTTGCAGCCCTTCAGATCTTTGCCATGATTTGCGAATCGCTCGCCGCGAAATTCCTTTTCGCCAAGCTTGTGGGTCTGGATCATCGTCCCCATCGCGCCATCGAGAATGAGAATTCTCTCGTTCAATAGTTGTCGAAGCGTCTGTTCAATCTGATTCATGACTTCGTCTTCTTGGGTGATTTACCCGCTGGCTTTGCCGGCAAGCGCGCACGCGCGACGAAAATTTCTACCGGACGATTGCCGTTGCGCGCCATTTTCTCGCCGGCGTAAGATCCGGTTAAATCGTATTCTACCGATTCCGCCCCGCCTTCGTGAAACCATCGCTCAATCGATCCGCGGTCGAATCCGAGCCAGCGGTGCGCCATTTGCTCGCGCATCCAATCCTGTTTGTGCTCTACCAAATCGACCAAGATCACCGTGCCGCCGCGCCGGGCGATGCGGCACAGACCGGCAATGGCGCGCTCCGGATCGGCGAGAAAATGCAGCACCATGACGCAAAAGGCCGCGTCGACGCTGCGGGAATGCAAGGGCAGCTTGAGGGCGTCGCCCTGGCGAAATTCGACGTTGCGAAACTCCCGTTCCTTAGTGAAGGCGCGAGCGCGCCGCAACATCTCATGGGAAAGATCGACGCCGATCACCTTGCCGGCAAAACGCGCCAGCTCAAAGGTCAAGCTGCCGGTGCCGCAACCGATATCGGCGAGCGTAAGGTCGCGCGGCAGTAATTTCTCGATCGCCAGTGAAGTTACCCGGTCGTCGAAATAGCTCTTGCGGATGCGTTCCCAATCCCCCGCCATCGCTTCAAAATAGCCCCGTGAACGCAGCTGCCGACGGCGCCGGCATTCTTCCAGTCGGACTTGATCCCGTTTGACCTCGGGGATATCGGAGAGCCGAGAATGCAGCGACTTGAAGAGTTCCCGCGCCGGCTCGGGCATGGTTGGGCGCCCGGAAAAATAGACGCTCGTCCCTTCCTTGCGATCCTGGACGAACCCGGCCTCGCGCAGAATAGCGAGGTTGCGTGAGACCGACGACTGCCGCGACTCAACGATCTCCTGCACCTCCCCGACCGTGAGTTCCTCTTCGGAAACCGCCGCGAGGATGCGCAAACGCAAAGGGTCCGCTAAAGCTTTGAGGGCGCGAATAAATTCCATAAGCCAACCGAATTAGCATCATTATATTTAAATATTACGATATAAACAACAGCCGATGGCGGATTTCATTAGCAGGTTGCAGAAAAAGATACGGAATGCTTCGAGAGCGCCAGCAT
>JBEVIO010000407.1:0-3846 GCA_040510635.1 Binatia bacterium
ATGAGTACCTCCGGATCGACCACGACGCCGTTGCCGATGACACAGAGCTTATCGGGGTGCAGCGCGCCGGAAGGGATTAAATGCAGGACGGTCTTTTTGCCGTCGACGACCAATGTATGGCCGGCGATGTTACCGACATGAAAGCGGACGATGACGTCCTCGTCGTGGGTGAACAGATCGACGAACTAGCCTTTGCCTTCGTCGCCCCATTGGGCGCCGATGATTGCGACGTTGGACATAACTTCTAGCCGTGAGGCGAGAGCTAGAGTTCTTTTAAACTCTCGCCTCGCGCCTGCTCACTCGCGCCTGCTTTTCAGAGTTTCACCAATTCCGCTGACACGATTTGCGGGAGCGCGCGCAACTCTTTCAACGCCTTTTGGGGTACGACGTCGTCCACATGGGTGAAAGAGATGGCGTTGCCGCCCTTTTCACTGCGTCCCAGCTCCATGCCCGCGATGTTGATGCCGTTTTTGCCGAGTATCGTTCCTACCGCTCCGACCACCCCGGGTACGTCGTTGTTGTGGAGAATGAGAATATAACCTTCCGGAACGGCTTCGAGGTAAAAATTATTGACGCGCACGATGCGCGGGTGTTTTTTGCCGAAGATGGCGCCTTCAATTTCTAAATCCTGTTTGCCGTTTTTCGCTTTGACGGTGATGGAGCTGGCGAAATCTTCGGAGTGCTCCCCCTTCGATTCAACGATTTGGATGCCGCGTTCTTTTGCGATCAGCGGCGCATTCACGTAGTTTACGGCGGATTCCATCACCGGCGTCAACATTCCCTTGAGCACGGCCAGCGTCAGTGCCGCGACGTTATACTGAACGACGTCGCCGCGGTACTCGACATGGACTTCCTTAGGGAGAGCGTCGGACATTTGGACGTGGAGACTTCCCAGTTTTTCGGCCAGTGTAAGATAAGGTCTCAAGACCTCAAGAAGTTCCGGGGTCACGGAGGGGACGTTGACCGCGTAGCGAACGATGCCCTTGCTGAGGAAATCCACCATTTGTTCGGCAACTGCGACGGCGACGTTTAACTGCGCTTCGTCCGTAGAAGCGCCCAGGTGCGGCGTCGTGACCACTTGCTCCAGCTTCAATAACGGATGATCCGAAGAAGGCGGCTCGTTGACGTAAACATCCAGCGCAGCGCCGGCGACTTTGCCTTCCTTGATGGCGTCGGCCAGATCCTTCTCATCAACGATTCCGCCGCGGGCGCAGTTGATGATGCGCACGCCGGTTTTCATTTTAGCGAAGGCTTCGCGATTGATGAGTCCCTGGGTGTCCGGTGTCAGCGGCACATGCACGGTAATAAAATCGGCTTTGGTAAAAATCTCCTCCACGCCGGTCGGCTCGACGCCCATCTTGGCGATGTTTTCAGCGGTGATGAACGGGTCGAACCCGATGACTTTCATGCGCAACCCGGCGGCGCGTTCGGCGACGATCCGGCCGACGTTGCCGAGCCCGATAACCCCGATGGTTTTGTTGCACAACTCGACGCCGACGAATTTGTCGCGCTCCCACTTGCCGCCTTTCAGCGAAGCCACCGCCCGGGGAATATGGCGCGCCATGGCCATCATGAGAGCGATGGTATGCTCGCCGGTGGTGACATTGTTGCCGCCCGGCGTGTTCATCACGACGATGCCTTTCTTGGTCGCCGCGTCGGCATCGATATTTTCAAAACCGACGCCGGCGCGGCCGATGACTTTTAAGTTTTTGGCCGCTTCGATGAGTTCCGCCGTGATTTTCGTGCCGCTGCGAATCACCCAGCCGTCGTAGTCGCCGCAGATTTTCATCAGCTCGTCGGGTTTCAGTCCGATTTTAACGTCGACCTCGAACCCGCCGGCGTTCTGAAACACCGCAATCCCCTCGGGGGTGAGCGAATCGGTCACGAGAATTTTCATCTTCTGTTCCACCGTCTGGCTTCCACTCTCAAGTTCAAAAATCAAAACTGAAAAATCGCGCGATTCGCAAAACTCTATCTTCGATTCGCGGCCACTAAGCGAGAGCCTCCATCAGGACTTCTTGCGCCGCGGCCACGCCCCGGCCGAAAGGAATCTCGGCGCCGAATTTTCTGAGCGCCATCTCCAGAGCGGCGACGCCTGTAATAACATCGAAAGCGCCCATATAGCCGACATGCGCCATGCGGATCGCTTTGCCCTTGAGCTGGTCTTGTCCCTCGGCCAGGGTGACGTTCATTTTGTCACGCAGGTAGTCGAGGACCTCGTCCGCGTCGATGCCATTGGGCAGATAAATGCCGGTGGCGGCGGGGCTCGGGCTATCGGGCGCCAGTAATTTGAGACCGAGTGCGGTGGCGGCGGCGCGGGCGGCCCGGCATAATCGCGCGTGGCGCGCATAAACGTTTTCGATGCCTTCGCGCTGGATCATATTCAACGATGCACGAAGTCCAAAAATCAGCGAAACCGCCGGTGTAAACGCGCCGGAGCCCTTCTGCTGGTTTTTTCGTTCGAGATTCAAGTCAAAATAAAAGCGCGGCAGCTTCGCCTGTTTGGTTTTTTCCCAGGCGCGGTTGCTAAGAGCGATAAATCCGAGACCCGGCGGCAGCATGAGCGCCTTCTGGGAGCCGCTCACTAAGACATCCAAACCCCATTCGTCCAGCGGCATCGGCACCACGCCCACCGCGGTGACGCCGTCCACCAGAAACAGCGGGCCGTTTTTCGTGATCTGCGCGATCTCTTTCACCGGATGGAGCACCGTCGTGGAGGTTTCGCTGGCCTGGATCATGACGCCCCGAATATCGGGATCGGCCTTCAATTGCTTTTCCACGTCGGCGACTTTGGCCGCCTGCCCCCAGGGCACTTTCATTTCAATAGGGTTCAACCCGTAAGCGTTGGAGATATTGAGCCAACGCTCGCCGAACTTGCCGCCGTTGATGACGAGCACTTTGTCGTTAGGAGAGAATAAATTGGCAATGGAGGCTTCCATCGCGCCGGTGCCGGACGAAGCGAGCATCAAGACGTCATTTTTGGTGCCAAAAAGTTTTTTTAATCCCTCGCGGGCTTCGTCGAATACCTTGTTAAACTGCGGCGTTCGATGGTGAATCATCGTTTCCGACATGGCCAACGCGACTTCGTTGGGAATCGGGGTGGGACCCGGTGACAGTAGATAATGTTTGATCATGATACAAAGCCCTTGGCGCTGCCTCGCCAGATATTTGTCGGAGGAAAACGCTGCAAGCGGGATTTCGTAGCCATAAAAAAGCCTGGACCTCTATAATTAAGAGACCCAGGCGTTCGGCCGTCTTATGGCTTTGCACTCCCTCGTGGTCGATTCCACGTTCGCCAGTCGCGCAAAACTTACCAGGAATTTTTATCTGGAAAGAGCCAGGATGTCAACGCTTTCCAACAAGGCGATTTCTATCTCGGCGATTTGCCAAGGTGAATCGGTTTATGCAAAGATTCATCGGGCATGGAGCGGTTGATCCTTTTCGACATCGATGGCACGCTGACGCGCACGCAGAACGGATATATTCCATTTAACCAGGCGATCTTGGATACCTTTGGCGTCGCCGGCGATATCCGTTCGGTTTTTCCCGACGGCAAGACGGACCCCCGAATCCTCGAGGAGATTTTCGTCAAGGCCGAAGCGGAGATAAGTGTTTCCGACGAACAGTTGGGGCGGTTCTCCATGAACTTGGCGAGAGCCTACACGGCAGCGTTGCAAGATGGGACGACCACCGTCGGCGCTCTCGACGGCGCGCCGGAGTTGTTGGAGCGATTGTTCGCCCGAGACGAGTTCGCCCTGGGTGTGGTGACGGGCAATTTCGAGGCGACGGCGCGCATAAAGCTTCAGGCCGCGGGATTGGCTTATCGACTAAATTTCGGCGCTTACG
>JBEVIO010000408.1:0-3195 GCA_040510635.1 Binatia bacterium
AGGACAGTCGATCACCGTCGTTGACGATCCCGTTCTCAACGCGCGTTATCCGTCGTTCGATGTGACGCCGGCACGGCTGGTTACCCATCTGATCGGCTTCGATGATCTCTACACGCCGGAAACTTTTCGCCGCAAATATCAGAGCGGAGCAACGCCCGATCCGGAAAAGGCAAGCGAAAACGGAAAATATATTCTTATTTACGGCGTGCCGCCGAAGAATCAATATGCCTTTTTGCTGAGCGCCTTGAAGGCGGAGCAAGCCGCGCGCATTCTCGTGCCCGAGATGCGGCCGCAGCTCTGGGGCGCGCAGGTGGTCGCGCGCGAGCTATTGAAGCGCCGCGCGCCGACGACCCTGATCTCCGACAATGTCATGGGAACGCTTTTCGCGGAAGGCGAGATTCGCAAGCTGTATCTGTTTTACGAAAACCTAGCGGCGGAGGGGCCAAGCGGGATTTGCGGGTCGTTGCTTGCTGTTCAGTTGGCGCGCCTGCACGGCGTTGCCATTGAGCTTTTTAACGGCGACATATGCAAAGCTGCGACTCCCGACAACGATGTTTCGACCTTCTTGGGCAAGGAGATCTGCCCTGCGGGTGTTGCCGTTCGTCCGCTTGAATCGGAAGTAGTGCCCTGGTCGCTGTTCAAGAATTAATCGATGACTACCCTCGAACGCGAAATGATTCGCTGGGGCGAGCTGCTCTTTGAGCGTCGGCTGGTCAGCGGCTGGGGCGGTAATCTAAGCTGCCGGCTCGACAAGAAAAGTTTCATGATTACCGGACAGCATGCGCCGCTCGGTTTTCTTTCGCCCAAGGATTTGGTGGCGCTCGATCAGAACGGCAAACCGATCAACACGGCGCAGCGGGCATCGAGTGAAACGCCGATGCATCTGGCCGTGTACGCCGGTACCGACGCGCAGGCGATCGTCCACGTCCACCCGCCCATGGTGCTCGCTTTTTCGCTGACGCATGAAAGCTTCGTGCCGCTTAGCTATGAAGAGAAATATACGATCGGCGAGGTGCCGATCATTCCCCAGGACACGCCGACGGTGACTCGGCCGCAGGCGGTCGTCGAAGCGCTCAAATACCATCCGGTGGTGATTATCAAAGGACACGGCACCGTTGCTATCGGCAAGGATTTTCAGGAAGCCTTTCTAATCACCGATTTGCTCGAAGAGGCGGTGCATTGCCAATTTTTTAAAGAGCGGATAGGCAAAGGTGGGGCGCCGCCGGCTGAATCGGCAGAAAAGCCGACTGGGGTGGCGGTGCAATCGGGAAAAAGCTATACGCTATTCTCCCAAGAACACATGCAAGCATTGGTCGATAGCGCCAATCAGGATTCGCAATTTCGTGCCGATGGCGCCGCCACGAATTTGACGACGTCGTTGACGCTCTTACTCGAAGAGGACGGCAAGAGTTGGACGGTGCAATTTGTCGACGGAAGTATTACCGAGCTCAATTCCGCTGACGGCGGTGAGTTTTTGATCGGCGGTCAAGCGGAGTGGTGGCGCGCGGTGTTTAACAATCGCATCGACGCGTTCATGGCGACCCAGCAAGGAAAATTAAAGTTACAGCGAGGCGAGCTGGCGCAATTGTCGCGCTGGTACAAACCGTTTCAGAGGGCATTTGCAATATGGCAAACCATACCGATTCAGTAGGTTTTTTTGCGGCTGAAGTTCTGGAAAAAACCGCCGCTCGTCAACCACAAAAAACCGCGATTATCGCGAAGGAGGAGCAACTAACGTTTGGCGAGTTGAATCACCAGGCGCAGGCGTTGGCCTCGCATCTGCAAAGGGAAGGCATCCGCCGGGGCGACCGGGTCGGCCTTTTGCTACCCAATTCCACGGCGATACCGCTCAGTTATTACGCGACGCAGAAAATCGGCGCGGTGACGGTCATCCTCGACGCCCGGCTCAAGGGAAAAGAGCTGCAAGGGGTTTTAAGCGATGCCGATCTGAGTTTGCTGATCGTGCATAGCCAGTTATTTTCGGAAGTCGAAGAAAATTTTAAGACACTCACGTCGATCCCGACCTGGATTGTCAACGGCACCGGCACGCGCAGCTTTGAAAGCCGGCGCGCGGCATCGGCCGGGACGGTGTCTGCGCCAAACTTGCAAGCCGACGACGACGCATTGATTCTCTACACATCGGGCACCACCGGCGAGCCCAAAGGGGTGGTGTTGAGTTATCGCAATCTCAACCAGTATCCGCGCGTGATGGGCGAGTTCGGCATCACCGACACATCGACGATCCGCGGCTGTATCTTGCCGATGTCGCATATCGTCGGGCCAGTCGTCTGCAACGAACTAGCCGAGCGCGGTTACACGCTGGTGATCTTCGATCAGATCAATCCGATCACGCTTTTGGAGGGCATCCAAAAATACCGGGTGGGTGTTTTTGAAAGCGTGCCGATCGTCTTTCAGCTCTTGATGGGAGTAAAAAATCTGGCGAGCTATGATACCAGCAGCGTAAAGATCGCCGCGATGATGGGCACCAGCATTCCGTTGCCGCTCTTGCGTGCTTTTCAATCTGCCCAGCCGCATATCAAAGTCATTCAAGGTTACGGCTTGACGGAGACTTCTCCGTTAATCACTTTGGTAGAGCCGAACCAGGCCGAAGCAAGAGTGGGCAGCATCGGCCGGGCTGTGCCGGGTGTCGAAGTCAAGATCATCGACCAGGCGGGCAATGAGCTGGGCGTCGATGAGCCCGGCGAGATCATCACCCGCGGTCCTCACGTGATGAAAGGTTATTTTCGCCGGCCCGACGCCACCGCCGAGCGGGTTCGCGACGGCTGGCTTTATACCGGCGACGTCGGCAAACGCGGCACGGACGGCTACTATTACCATCTCGGCAGGCGCGACGACATGATCATCACGGGCGGGCTCAACGTTTACCCCGCTGAAGTGGAAAACCTGATCTATACTTTTCCAGGCGTGCAGGAAAATATCGTCTTCGCAATCCCGGATAGCAAGCGCGGCCAGGTGATCGGTGCCGCCGTCGTGCCACGTCCCGGCGCGCAGCTCGGCGAAAAAGAGTTGTTGGCGTTTTTGCGCGCTAATTTGGCCAATTTCAAAGTGCCGGATAAAATCGTCGTGCGGGATTCACTGCCGCGCACTTCATCCGGCAAATCGATCCGCGACGCGCAAACCTTGCTGGCGAATTAACGGATTGGAGCTATGGCGGCGCAAACGATCGAAGGCGAG
>JBEVIO010000409.1:0-7420 GCA_040510635.1 Binatia bacterium
GCGCCGGTGCGTGATGCAGCTCACTTCGAGAAAGGGCGAAACCGAGCGGTGGCCCATGTAGCCGGGATATTCGCCGAACGGCCCTTCGGGTTCGATGACGTCGGTGGGAATGGTTCCTTCGATGATGATTTCCGCCGTCGCCGGCACGAGCAGATCAACCGTTTTCGCCTGAACCAGCTCCATGGGCGCGCCGGCGAGACCGCCGGCCAGACGATATTCGTCAAAGTCGTAGGGAATCTTTGCCGTCGCCGAATAAGCGATACTCGGCACCACGCCGATGGCGATGCAGGCCTCGAGCCGCTTGCCCTTGGCTTTGCATCTGCGCCAGTGCTGGCCCATGTGCTGGGAGACGAAAAAACCGCCGGCGCGATCGGGCGCTTTGATCTGGCTTCGATAGTTGCCGATGTTGTAAATGCCGGTCTCGATGTCCTTGGTAATCCAGTTGGCGGACGTGAGATAGGGCGCGTTGTCGAACCCCGGCGTAGAAATCGGCACGGGGATCATGTCGAGGCCGTGGCCGTTCAGCAAATCCCGTCCCTGCCACACTACCTCCTGCGCGGGCGCGTTCGCGACTTTTATAGGTTCAATCGGCCGGAGCTGCGCCTGGGTCCAACGCTCATGGATCTGATCCGGCTCGCACATCAAGCCGATGGCGTAAATTTCCGTGGTCGCGGCCAAAGTGCCCACCGTCACCGGCATGTTGTAGCGGCGCCCTTTCGAATCGATGACATTCTCAAAAATAAACGCCTTGCGCTCGCGCTCGTCCAAACCGCGAAATTGCCAGCGCACCAGCGGCATCAGTTCAGTGTCCTTATTGATATCGCGGCTGATGCGAACCAATTTGCCGCGCTTCTCAAGCGCATTTAAATGTTCGCGAAAATCTTTGTAATACGCGCTATTGCCTGCCATGCAGATCTCCTTTTGATATTTCTGTTGCCATCTATCAATGGCGCAGCATGGGTTGTCAAGCAGTAGCGACCTCGGCTAGCCTCACCGCCAAGTTTTCTCGGTCGGTGCGCCGAGATGGACTGGTTCTGCTCCTACAGCGAATCGTTTTGACGGACGAGATGGTGGACCGTTTTCCCCTGTACGGCCATGAGCGGGTTTGATACACTGGCGTTTGATCTTGGCACCAACCATCCGCTTGGAGACAAATGACAAAAGAGATTACGGAATCCTCATTTTCAAGCACCGCTTTTGGCACCCCGGTAAAGCCGGAACGCGCCCCTTTGGCCACCTCCCGATCGCTGTTGTGGTTGTTGGTACTTTTGCTGCTGTTCGCCGTCTTTTCAATTGACGTAGCGACTCCGGACGATCTCGCGCTGCCGGTCTACTACGCCGCCGGCCTGCTTCTCATCATCGGCTTGCCTGATAGCCGCGAAAAAATCTGGGCGGCAGCAACTTCCACCCTGTTGATGATCGTCGGCTATTTTTTATCGTCGCTCTTAGTCGGCGTGCCCCATTGGGTTTACCTTTTTAACCACATCTTGGCGATCGCTATGATTTGGATCGTAACGATCCTGGTTTTGCGCCATCGCCACGCTCAAGAAGTGATGCGCGTCAATGAACGAGTGGCCAACGAACGGTTGGCGCAATTAAATACGATTTACGCCTCGGCGCCGGTCGGTCTGTGCTTTGTCGATCGCGACCTCCGTTACGTCTCGATCAACAACGCGCTGGCGGAATTGAGCGGAAAGTCACCCAACTATTTCATCGGCAAAACCGTTCGCGAGGCGGTGCCGGAGCTCGCCGATGCGGTCGAAGCTCATTACCGCCGCGTCATTGAAACGGGTCAGCCCGTCATTGACGAAGAGGTTCAAGGCACTCATCCCATTCTTCGAAAAGAACCGAGCCACTGGCTGTGCAGTTATTACCCAGTGCACAACGACTCTGGCGAGTTGCTCGGCGTAAACGTCGCGGTCAGAGACGTAACTCGGCGCAAGCAAGCGGAAGCGGACACGTTGTTTTTGCTCGATCTCGGCGAAGGGATTCGCTTCGCAGCCGACGCCGACGAGCTGTTGTGGGCGGTCGCCGTCGCTCTCGGCGAACACTTGAAAGCGAGCCGGTGTGGCTTTGTAGAGATCGACACGGACCGCGACCGGCTTACCGTCCAGCGCGATTACCATCCTCATGTGCCGTCATTAGTCGGCTCTTATCCGCTGACCGCATTAAACTCAGGCGTTATCGAGGCCGCGGCCAGTTCAGGTCAGATCATCGCGATTGCCGATATCCACAACGACGAGCGCACGGCACAGGACAGCAAAGCTTACCAAAAATACGGAGCCCGCGGCTTGGTTTTAAGCCCGCTGCTGCGCGACGGCAGCCTGGTTTCGGCGCTGGTCGTCGCCACCAGCGAGGCGCACGAATGGAGCGAGCGAGAAATTACTTTGGCCAATATTGTGGCTGAACGCACGTGGCTGGCCGTGGAAAAATTGCGCCTGGATATGACACTGCGCGAGAGCGATGCCGCGCTGCGCGACGCCGATCGGCGCAAAGACGAGTTCCTGGCAACCTTGGCTCATGAGCTGCGCAATCCGTTGTCGCTGATACGTAACGTCAGCACGCTGCAAAATACCCCGGACTCGCCCGAACCGGATCCGCACTGGGGACAGGACATCATCGAGAGACAAGTCAACTATCTTACCCGGCTGACGGATGATCTATTCGACGTGAGCCGAATTACGCGCGACAAGCTCATTTTGCAAAAAGAGCCGGTGAACCTGGGTGACATAATCCGGGCGGCGGTGGAATCGAGCCGCCCGCTGATCGACCAGCGGCAACATGACCTTGCGATCACGATGTCGCAGCACTCCATCTACGTGGAAGCTGACCGGGTTAGGCTCAGCCAGGTCTTCATGAACTTATTGAACAACGCCGCGAAGTATACGCCCAACAACGGACACATCTGGTTAAACGTCGAACAGGCGGGCGATACAGTCGTCGTCCGCGTTAAAGACACCGGCATTGGCGTTGCCGCTGAAAATTTGCCCCATTTATTTGAATTATTTTATCAAGTCGACCGCTCGTTCACGCGCGCCGAAGGCGGGCTTGGTCTCGGTCTCACGCTGGTTCATCGATTGGTCGAAATGCACGACGGCCACGTCGAAGTGCGCAGCAACGGCGTCAATCGCGGCAGCGAATTCATCGTCCATTTGCCGGCGCTTCCTGAACACTCGATTGCCGATCGTTACGAACCGGCTCATGGCAACGGCGCTGTGAGCCGGCCCCACCGCCGCATCCTCGTTGCCGATGATTTCCCCCAATCGGCGGAGATCCTCGCGCGGCTGTTGCGACAAGACGGCAACGACGTACAGATCGCGCAAAACGGCATCGAAGCTGTCGAAGCCGCCGCTGAATTTCAACCCGACGTGGCCGTGCTCGACCTTGCGATGCCAAAACTCAACGGCTACGACGCCGCGCGTCTGATCCGCGAACAACCGTGGGGGAAGCGGATTTTTTTGATCGCGCTTTCCGGTTGGGGCCATCAGTTGGATCGTCAGCGCACCAAGGAAGCCGGCTTTGACGCCCACCTCACCAAACCGGCCAAGTATGAAACCTTGGCGGAAGTTCTCGATCGATTAGCGGCAAATGACGAGGTCGCAATCGATCGGCATCGCGAGCTCTAGGACTGCTTCTACGCGCCGCACCTGCGCAGCGCAGCCCAGATCGGCCTAGCCCCCGCCGCCAAAAATCGCTATACAAGAGATCTCGACATCGGCTATACGATTTATTTCTAGGGGAGGCTTTACGGCAAATCTAGGTTTTGTTGGTCTCGGTGTCATGGGCAGCCGGATGGCGCAGCGTCTCCTGGCGACGGGCCATTCGGTGATCGGATATAACCGGACTAAATCCAAGGCGCAGAGATTGTTGGACGCCGGCATCCAATGGGGCGAATCGCCGCGCAGCGTCGCGATGGCGGCCGAGATGATTTTCTCGATGGTAACGAACACCGAGGCGCTCCAGGCGATCACGAGTGGTTCGAACGGGATTTTAGCCGGTCTGGCGCCGGGGAAGATTTACATCGATATGAGCACGGTGAGCCCAGCGGCAAGCCGAGAAATTGCCCGGCAAGTCGAAGCCAAGGGCGCGCAGATGCTCGATGCGCCGGTATCCGGCAGCGTCATTACGCTCGAAGAAGGCAAGTTATCCATCATGGTCGGCGGCAGCCGTCAGACGTTTGAACGCGCGCTGCCGATCCTGCAAGCGATCGGTCCCAAGGTGACTCACGTCGGCGCCAGCGGTCTGGCCGTTGCGATGAAGATCGCAACCAACTTGAGCCTTGCCGTGCAAATGCTAGCCTTTAGTGAGGGAGTGCTGCTGGCGCAAAAGAGCGGCATCGCGCGCGCAACGGCAGTCGAAGTCTTGCTCAATAGCGTGATCGCCTCGCCGATGGTGAAGTACCGCGGGCCGTTCGTCCTCAACATGCCCGACGAAGCCTGGTTCGATGTCAACATGATGCAAAAAGATTTATTGCTCGCGCTGGAAATGGGCCGTCAGCTCGACGTCCCGCTGCCGTCCACGGCGATTACCAATGAAATGCTCACGACCGCGCGCGGCATGGGACTAGCGGAAAAAGATTTTGCCATTTTGTTCGAAGCGCTGGCGCGAATGGCGGGAGTGAAGACTGAGTAAATGGAGTCCCGGAGTAACTAGCCAATACTCCGGCACTCCAACCATTCCGGTAACGATCTGATGACTCGATCTAAAAGAATCCGATCGCAGTCGACCAAGAACGCCGTCGCGCGCGACGAGCGCTGGCTGCATTTCTACCGTCAGATGTTGAAAATCCGCCTCTTCGAAGAAGAGGTCAATCAGCTCTATCTCGGCGCCAAGATGCCCGGGCTCGCGCATCTCTATATCGGTGAAGAAGCGGTGGCAGTGGGCGTGTGCGAAGCGCTTCGTCAAGACGATTACATCACGAGCACACATCGTGGCCATGGCCACTGCATCGCCAAAGGCGCGGCGCCGGACAAAATGTTTGCCGAGCTTTTGGGCAAAGCCGCCGGTTATTGCCGCGGCAAAGGCGGCTCCATGCACATCGCCGATCAAGACACCGGTAATCTCGGCGCCAATGCCATCGTCGGCGGCAGCGCCGGCATGGCAACCGGCGCCGCCATGTCTGCGCAAATGCGCGGCAGCGATCAAGTAGCCGTTTGTTTTTTTGGCGACGGCGCTTTGGGGCAGGGACTGCTCTACGAAGCCATGAACATGGCTTCACTCTGGAAGCTGCCGGTCATTTATGCCTGCGAGAACAACCAATACAACGAATACACGCACTACAGCGAAACCACGGCGGGCGGGCTGACCGCGCGCGCCGAAGCATTCGGTATTCACGTCGAAGCAATCGACGGCCAGGATGTGCGAGCAGTCCACGCCGCCGCGCAAAAATCGGTCGACAAAGCGCGGCGCGGCGGTGGTCCGGCTTTCCTGCTCTGCAATACTTATCGGTTCCACGGTCACCATGTCGGCGACGTCGATCGAGCTTACTACCGATCGAAGAAGGAAGAAGAAGAGTGGAAGACCCAACGCGATCCGGTGAAAGTCTTCGCTCAGTGGCTCAGCAAAAGCAAATTAGCCGGCGGCCATCTCCTCGACCGAATCGAAACTGAAGTCGCCGCAGAAATTAAACAGGCGGTGACTTTCGCTCTGGCGGCTCCTTATCCTGATGCTGACGAGGTGGATCAGCATGTCTACGCCTAGACACTCCTCGTCCCCGTTGCGGCGGCTGGAAAAAGGCAAAGGTGAGGGATCGCAATCGACCACTGTCAGCGCAGCAACACGCGAGATCACGTTCGCGCAAGCAATCAATGAAGCGTTGGCCGAGGAAATGCGTCGCGATCCGACGATCTTTATTATCGGCGAGGATGTCGCCGAAGCGGGCACGCCGTTCAAAGTGTTGTCCGGGCTGGTGAAGGAGTTCGGCACCAAGCGGGTGATCGATTCGCCGATCTCGGAAGCCGGCATCGCCGGCATCGGGGTCGGCGCGGCCATGACCGGCATGCGTCCTGTCGTCGACATCATGTTCGGCGATTTTCTCACCTTGACGATGGATCAGCTGGTCAACCAAGCCGCAAAGATCCACTACATGTCCGGCGGCAAGCTCAAAGTACCTCTTGTTTTACGCACCACCCTCGGCGCCACGCGCCGTTCCGCCGCGCAACATAGTCAGAGTTTGCAGGCCTGGGTCAGCCATATTCCCGGGTTGAAAGTTGTCCTCCCAGCCACACCGTATGACGCCAAAGGTTTGCTCAAGAGCGCGATCCGCGATGACAATCCGGTGGTCTTTTTCGAAGATAAAATGATGTACCAGTTGAAGGGACCGGTGCCGGCAGAGGAATACACAATCCCTTTGGGTGTTGCGGAAGTGAAGCGCGCCGGGCGCGATATTACTTTGGTTGCGACGAGCAGCATGGTTCACGTCGCGCTCGCCGCAGCGCAAGTGCTTGAGGCAACCGGCATCAGCGCCGAAGTCGTCGATGTTAGAACCACGTTGCCGCTGGACAAGCAGACGCTGATCGATTCAGTCAAGAAAACCAGTCGCGCGATCGTCGTCGACGAAGGCTACGAAAGCTACGGCGTCACGGCGGAGATCGCATCTATAATCGCCGACGGCGCCTTTTATTATCTCGACGCGCCGGTGAAACGCATGGGCGCCATGGACGTGCCCGTGCCGTTCTCGCCGGTGCTCGAAGATCAAACCGTGCCGACGCCGGAAACCGTAGCGCACATGGCGCGACAGTTATGCGGAAAAGCATGAGTCCGGCGTTGACGCTTTCGCGTCTTGTGTTCAACTCGACACACAAGACTCTTGAGCCGAGACGAAAGGAGCAGTCATGGGCCTCAAGACCTTCGGCCTGATGGCCGTCGATTGGGAAGAACGGGTCAACATCGAACGGTTGCGCCAAGATCGCTTGAACCGCATCAAGTCGGCGCTGAAAAAATCGGAGCTCGGCGCCCTGCTCTGCTTCGATATGAACAACATTCGTTACATCACCGCCACCCACATTGGCACCTGGGCCATGGACAAACTGGTGCGCTTCTCGCTATTGGCGCAGGATGATGAGCCGATCCTGTGGGACTTCGGCTCGGCGGCGCGCCATCATCAGATCTATTGCCCCTGGCTCGGCGAGCGTTCGCGCGCCGGTATCTCGACCTTACGCGGCGCGACCCATCCTGGCTCCGCCTTGGCGGAAGACGTGGCAAAAAAAATCAAGCTGGAATTGGAAAAACGCAAGCTGCACAACGAACCGGTCGGCGTCGACGTGATCGAAATGCCCGTGCTGTTCGCTCTCCAAGCTCAAGGCATCAAAGTCGTCGACGGCCAGCAGCTTATGCACGAAGTCAGAAAAATCAAAACCCGAGACGAAATTACTCTGCTCAACACGGCGACAATGATGGTCGATGCCGCCTATGACGAGCT
>JBEVIO010000410.1:0-7524 GCA_040510635.1 Binatia bacterium
TAGCGGTGAAGAAACGGAAAATCTGCGCCGCTTTCTTTCCTACGGCGGATTTCTGCTGATCGATGACGCGCTCGGGCAACAAGGCTTTGGCTTCGACAAGGCGGTGCGCCGCGAGATGCAAAAAATTTTTCCGGCCAACGAATTCAAACGCGTGCCGTCCGGTCACGCCGCGCTGAGAAGTTATTACCTCCTGCGCCGCATCGGCGGCGTGCGCATTATCAATCCCAATCTGGAAGGGATCACCGTCGGCACGTCCACGCCGGTGATCTATTGTCAGAACGACCTGGGCGGGGCCTGGGAGCGCGATCAAGTCGGCAAGTGGACCAACACCTGTACTCCCGGCGGCGAAGCACAGCGCAAAGACGCTTTTCATCTCGGCATCAATATCATTCTCTACGCCATGACCGAGAACTACAAGGAAGATCTAATCCACGTCCCGTTCATTCGCAAGCGGCTCACCCGGTAAAATCATGAGCGATCTGTATTTGATCGGTGTTTTGCCCCTGTGGCTGATCGCGCTCGTCGGTGTCGCCGCAGCGGCGTTGCTGGCGCAGCAATTTATTAACCTGCGCCAGCGGCTGCCGCTCGGGCAGACTGCTTTTCTCACTTTACTGCGCGCTTGCGTCTATGCGGGATTGATTTTCTTTTTGCTTGGCCCGGCGTTGATCGACAAGCGCGTGACCAAGCTGCGCCGGCCACTGACACTGCTCGTCGACACCTCACAGAGCATGAGCTTTCCGGCAAACGCTAAAAGCGCTGCCGGAGACCAAGCCGCGAAGAGCCGCCTCGACCTTGTCAAAGAGAAACTCGAAGCCGGCCCAGAGCCGCTGATCCAAAGGCTCAACCGTGATTACGATCTGCGCGTGATTCGCTTCGGCACCGGGTTAGAGTCGATCGCGCCGGGCAGTTTGGAGCGGCTGCGCGCCCAGGATCCGGGCACCCGTTTAATCGAGCTCCTACAACGCGCCGCGCGCGACGGTGCCGCGCGCTCTGGCATCGTCGTTTTCAGCGACGGCATCACCAACGGCGAAATGAAATCTCTCGATGGCGCCGCCATCGCCGCGCCGGTTTTCACCGTCGGCGTCGGCGAAACCGAAGGCTTTACCGACGTGCGCATTGCCAAGCTCGGCGCGCCGGAATTCGCCTTTCGCGGCCGTGAATTCAAAATCGACTTGACCTTGCAAGCTTTCGGCATGAAGGGCAAATCCGTGCCGCTCTTTTTCAACCGCGGGAAAAATCTCATCACCACTCGCGCCATTGCCATCGACGCCGATCCCTTCGAGCAAAAAGTGACACTCAGCTTCACGCCGAAAGAATTGGGTACCCATGCGTTCTCCGTGAGCCTGCCGGCACAGCCGGGCGAGCAAATCAGCCAAAACAATCAAAAAGAGTTCAAAGTCGAGGTGCGGCGCGACAAGATCCGCGTTTTGACCTTGTCCGGATCGCCGGCGTGGAATTACCGCTTTTTGCGCATGGCGATGAAACAAGATCCATTGATCGAGTTGGTGTCGTTCGTTTTCTTGCGCACGCCGACCGATACCGTCGATGTGCCGGAAAATCAGCTAAGCCTGATCCCTTTTCCCATCGACGATATTTTTCTCGAGGAGCTGAAAAACTTCGACGTGGTCGTCCTCGATGACTTTTCACACCGCGCCTATTTTAATCCCGTGTACTTGGAGCGGGTACGTGACTTCGTTCGTGATGGCGGCGGACTGGCCATGTTCGGCGGCTCGCGGGCGTTCGATAGCGGCGGCTACGGCGACAGCGCCTTGCGCGATGCGCTGCCAGTCGAGCTCGACGGCAAGGGCAGCTACCAATCGCGTGGTCCGGTGCATGCGGCGCTGACTCCCGCCGGCAAAAAACATCCGATCACGCGCCTGTTGCCCGATCCCAAAGTCAACGAGGAAACCTGGAGCAAGCTGCCCGCTCTGAGCGGCTTGAATCAGGTGCGCAGCGTGCGCGGCGAAACCTTGATTACCGCAACAGGCGACGGCTCGACCGGCGCGCCGTTGCTCGCCATCGGCCGTTTCGGCAAAGGGCGGACATTGGCGTTAATGACCGACGATGCCTGGCGCTGGAACTTCATCGCGGTCGGCAACAAGGAGACGCCGCAGAATCATCTAAAGCTGATCCGTCAAGCGGTGCGCTGGCTCGCCCAAGAGCCGGCCTTCGAGCAGGTCCAGTTGTATCCGATTCCGACCACGCAGCCTGCCGAAAAGGTAATGATCAAGCTCAAAGTCTTGAACGATGATTTCACGCCGACACGACAAGCGTCGGTGCAACTTCGCGTGTTCAGTCCCGAAGGCGAGCCGACGCTCGTGTCCACCGGACCCGACAGCGAAGAGGGCGAGTATAGCGGCGAATTCACTCCGACTCGCGAAGGCACCTATCGGGTCGAAGCCGAAGCCAGCGTCGGCGGTAAAGCCTTGGGCCGAGATAAAGCCAGCTTCACCGCGGCGTTCTCGTACGGCGAGACCGATGACGGCCTGCCGCGCCTCGATTTGTTGAAACGGATCGCCGAATCGAGCAAAGGCGAGTACATCTCGATCAACGATTGGAATGAAAAGACCTTCGACAAAATCGCCGCCCGGCTTGAAACAATCGCACCGTCGGAGATCGTTGAACAGCGCCAAACCCGGCTTTGGAGCAACCTCTGGCCATTCGGCCTGATCCTTGCCCTGCTTAGCGTCGAATGGTGGATGCGGCGGAAGTGGGGATTGATATAGTTTAGGGACAGACAGCCTACGCGTCTGCCCTCCGGACGGGCAATCACGCCGGATTGCCCCTGCAAACCCATATAATTCGAGATGTCAAACTACGCGCGCGTGCATCAAACAATGAACGCGATATTGAGACTAAGATCCTTAGCCGTGGTGATTCTCCTATGGGCGACACCCGCTCGCGTCTTAGCCTTTTGCCACGAGCTCGACGTCGTTCAATCCGGCATCCAGCGAGTCGCCGCAAGCCCTGCTCCGCCGCTCACGCTGGAATGGATGGGTCATTCGACTTTTCAAATCACATCGTCAAAAGGCACGCGCGTTCTCACCGATCCGCACGGCGCCTTCGATTTGCCGCGGCCGACTTTGCCGCAGCACATCGTCACCACCAGCCATCAGCATGGACCGCACAATAGCGTTCACATGGCTCCCGGCACACCGGTGGTGCTGCACGGACTCACGCCATCCGGCGACAACTGGCAAAAAATCTCGACGACGATTCGCGACGTGTCGGTTTACGCCGTGCCCGCCTTTCACGACAAAAGCCAAGGCATGCAGCGCGGCAAGAACGCCATCTTTGTTTTTCGCGTCGATGACATCTGCATCGCGCACCTGGGCGATCTCGGCCACATCCCGACCCCCGATCAACTGAAGATGATGGGCAAAATCGATATCTTGCTCGTGCCCATTGCCGGCGGCTACTTCACCGTGACCGCAACCGAAGCGCGCGAAGTCACCAAGTTAGTAAATCCCAAGATCGCCATCCCCATGCACTTCTGGTGGGAGCAAGCGGTCCAGGAGTACGCGCAGGGAATGGCGAAAGTAAAAACGCTCAGCACACCGGTGCTGAAAATCTCCAAAGCCGAACTGCCGGCCCCGACGGAAGTGATAATATTGCCGTGGGGACAAAGGTAAGCAACGGGTTCGCGCTCTTTAGTTTTCCGTCGCTATGAACTATCCACGGCACACGGTGTGCTTAAGCTCCATGGCGAAGCGAGTTGCAGCATAACTTCAATGCGCCCCTTGAACGATGTCGATCAGCTCGATATCGAGAGTCAATTCTTCTCCGGCCAACGGGTGGTTGGCGTCCACTATCACTTTGGAGTCGGTGACCTCAGTTACGGTTATATCTGCGGGAGTTCCGTCCGGCTGAGAGATTGGCACTCGCTCACCGACTGTCGGCTCTCGCTCCCAATGCGCGAACTTGCTTTTGGCGACCTCGCCGATCAGGTCTTTTCTGCGCGGCCCAAAACCTTTTTCTGCCGGCAGCTCTGTCGTTTTCGAATCACCCGGATTCATTCCCAAGACAGCGTCTTCTAAACCCGGGATAACTTCGCCCTCACCGATGGTAAACTCCAACGGTTCGCGACCGAAGGATGCATCGAATACAGACCCGTTATGCAGCTTGCCGCGATAATGAACCTTGACGGTATCTCCGTGTTTTGCTTGTCTCATGATTCCTCCTTTTTTAAATTATTCTAAAAATGACTTCTTAGAAAAAACTTCTCACCCGCCGAGCGACCCCCTTGGTTGGTTGCTAGGCGAAAAACTCGCTATTGAATCGAGCCGGCCAGAACTGCATTGCCGGACGACGATTAGAAGAATCGATTTGCAAAAGAAGAATTAGACAGGCTCTTTTTTTGAGTTTCTCATATATACCGCACGTATAACTCACGTTCTGTTTTTGTCAAGCTGCAATGAGATAATTTTCTGACATCTCAATTTTCTCCCGATGCTTCTCGGTGCGCCTCGCCGGAGAACTCGATGAAGCATTGCCCAAGCCAGGAAAAGATTTTCTTTTACACAATAGGCCTGAGGAAACGAACGAGTCTTGACGGATATCTTCCAGTTGAAGCGCCGCTGTGCGGTTTCTATACTTAACGCTGTAGGTGTTACTTCAATTCATCGCATTGCCTGGTTGTCTGGCAGATCTCATTTGCCTGCCGTTTGCACGAGTAGCGGCACACAGCGAGGAGGCATGGATTATGATTGACAGGAAAAGAACCGGAATGCGTTGTGGCGCAAAAAAAATCATTCGTAATCATAAGGTCACCATTCAACCGGCAAATCAGGGCACGATCCTTTACGAAGTGGAAAATCTGGGAAGAAAGCTGATCTTGGTGCAATGGGATGGCAAGTCATCCACCTATGCGTTTCCTGAGGATCTCGAGATTACCAGCACCCGAAAGAGCCACAACCACTTCGCGAAATGATGAGGAAACAATGCATTCATCCGGGAAATCATGATCGGATAGCTTTAATGCTTGTGGATTACCTCAAGGCACGCGAACAGATGGTACAGGAACAGCTCGTAAGCCGAGGAATCAAGGACCCTCGAGTGCTTAGGGCGATGGCCAAGGTACCGCGTCACTTGTTCCTTGAAAGCGAATTGTGGGACCAGGCGTATGAGGATCATCCGCTGCCCATTGGCGCGCATCAGACGATTTCGCAACCCTATATGGTAGCGCTTATGGTTGATGCGCTGGCACTCAAGGGAACCGAAAGGGTGCTTGAAGTAGGAACTGGCTCGGGTTATGCAGCCGCGGTTCTGAGTGAGCTGTGTGCCGAGGTTTTCTCCGTTGAGGCAGTGGAAGAACTGGCGTCGAAAGCGCGCACTCTCTTAAGCCACCTCGGCTACACGAACGTGTCGGTTCTCCTGGGCGACGGCACCCTCGGTTGGGAGGAGCACTCACCGTACGACGCGGTTGTCATTTCCGCTGCTGCACCCGGTATTCCCCGCCCGCTTATAGAACAATTAAGGATCCCCAGTTATCTCGTATTCCCCATGGGCGAGAAAGAGCTGCAAACTCTGGTGCGAGTTCGTAAAGACACAGAAGGAATTCGAGAGGAGTATTTAGGCGACTGTCACTTTGTAAAACTAACGGGAAAGTACGGATGGGAAGATTAGGTTGTTGCTTATGCAAGAAACGCATCCGACATGAAGGTTATGGCTGAGATCACTTCTCATCAGCGGCGGTGTACCGGTGCCGATATGCTGTCCGATGCGCCGTTTGGTGTCTTGTTCGAAAGGTTCGTTGGTCTCGGCAGGCGGTCTTGTCTCCCTAACTCGGTTGCGCCCTGCTGATTTTTTTCTTTTCACGCTCTTTTGGCTGTGCGGGCCGCGCCGGTTTTTTCAACCAGGCCGACGATTGCAACACGTTTATGCCGCTTTGAACCAAGTCAAGCGCTCGTCCGTGGAAAAACCGGACCTGAGATCTATGGTCCAGTTTACAAGATTGATAATCTGCTCTTAACACGATAGGCAGTCAGACGCGTTGAAGCATAGAAAGCGAGTCAACACATGAAAACCATTCGAGTCCACAATCATGGCGGTCCGGAAGTTTTGACCTACGAGGACGTTCCGATGCCTGAGCCGAAGACCGGCGAAGCGCGCGTGAAGATCGAAGCGAGCGGTCTTAACTTCATCGATATCTATCACCGCACGGGACTCTATCCGCTGAAAACTCCGTTCACGTTGGGCATGGAAGGCGCAGGAATTGTCGATGCCGTGGGCGACGGCGTAACCGAAGTGAAAAAAGACGAGCGCGTCGCCTACGCAATGGTTCCGGGATCTTACGCGGAGTTCGCGATTGTGCCGGCGGCCAAGCTCGTTCCGGTGCCGGGCAACATCGATGCCAAGACTGCCGCGGCAATCATGCTCCAAGGCATGACGGCGCACTATCTCACGCACAGCACTTATCAGTTAAAAAAGGGCGATACTACGCTCGTTCATGCCGCAGCGGGAGGCGCCGGACTCCTGCTGGTTCAGCTCGCCAAAATGCGCGGCGCCAGAGTGATCGGCACGGTCTCGACGGAAACCAAGGCCGAGCTCGCACGCCAGGCCGGCGCAGATGAGCTTATTCTTTATACGCAGTCGGATTTTCTCGCGGAAGTGAAAAAGATCACCGGCGGCCAAGGCGTGCACGTGGTTTACGATTCCGTCGGTGCCACCACTTTCGACAAGAGCCTCGACTGTCTCAAACCGCGCGGCTACCTCGTCCTTTTCGGCCAATCGAGCGGTCCGGTGCCACCGTTGGATCCCGGCAAATTGTCGGCGAAGGGTTCGCTGTTCCTCACTCGACCCACCCTGGCGCATTACACGCTTGATCGTGCCGAGCTGTTGCAGCGCGCCGGTGATCTATTTGGCTGGATTCAATCGGGAGCGCTTAAGCCGCGCATCGAACGCGTTTTTCCGCTCAAAGACGTGGCCGACGCTCAACGCCAGCTGGAGGCGCGCAAGACTACGGGGAAAGTGCTTCTCGTTCCTTAGCCGGCGGGGTTTGGCCGCTGCGCGGCGGGCGAGGCAGGCGCGATTCGACTGAATCAGAGAATTTCTTTCTTTGTTCCGCCGTGAGCACGGCTTTCGCTTGCTCGAAGGTGCGGAGGCGCGTGATGCGCAGATCAGCGCGCAATTTTTCCGCTTCACGAATCTTCGCTTCCACTTTCGCAACATCTACCGTCGGGCTATCAAGCAACCCGGCAATATCCAACTCCACGATCCGCACATCCGCTTCGTTACGAATGCTCTGGCGCTGAAAGTTATCGCGCAGTTGCTCGAGCTTCTTCACCTGCTCGGGCGAGAGACCAAGATATTCTTTGTAGCTCAGCATCTGTGAAATCGCGGGCCGGTTCTCGGCCGATTCGCGAGCGCCGAAGCGCTCCTTCAAACGTCCGCCCCATTCCTGCAAAACTTGCTGGAGACGCTCCCAGGCATCGCTCAGATCTTCGGGCACGGATTGCTTGAACTTTTCCGCCTCGGCGCCAATCGCCGGAGCAGGGCAGCCGACGCAGTATGCCAGAAAACCCA
>JBEVIO010000411.1:0-4456 GCA_040510635.1 Binatia bacterium
TGGCAACGGCAAACTCTGGCCGCAAGTCCGAGACGCAAAAGAATCCGGCGTGCTGATGGACGTAGGCCACGGGCTGCATAACTTGAACTTCGATGTCGCGCGCAAAGTGCTCGACCAAGGACTCCATCCCGACGGCGTATCCACCGACGGCCACCGCGGCAATCGCACCGGGCCGGTGTATGATTTGCCGACCACGATGGCAAAGCTGATGGCACTGGGCTTTTCGTTGGATCAGGTGGTGGAAATGGCGACTAGGAATGCGGCCAAGCTTTTGGGACGAACCGCCGAGCTCGGCACGCTCCGAATCGGCCAGCCCGCCGAGATTTCAGTCCTCAAACTTGAAGACCGTGAGTGGAAAGCCCTCGATTCTCAAAAGGGAACTATCCCCGCACATCAAGCTATCTTACCGGTGTACGCTATTCGCGGCGACACGATCTACGAACCGCTGCCGGTCGAACGACCCTGACGGAACTTAGCGACGAGAGGGCAATCGGCCGGTTGTCCCGGCGAGTTCAAGATTTCTTCGTTCTTTGCGATTAGCACTCGATCCCGATTTTTTTAATTTGTTTCCTTTGTTTTCTCTGTGGCTAAAAGTCCTATCTTCTTTTCCGCGTGCTGCTGCCGAAGATCGACCCCAGCACTCCGCGAATGATTTCCCGGCCCACCTGAGTGCCCATCGCGCGCACCGCGCTTTTGCCGGCGGCCTCCAACAGACTCCCGGCTTCCGACTGCCAAGTTGGGCTGCTTGGAGTCCGAGTTTGATCGGCTTGCGGCGTGCGCGTCTTGAGCATCTCGTACGCCGATTCACGATCCACGACTTTCTCGTAGTGACCGTAAAATGCCGATTGCTTGATCACCTGATCGCGTTCGGCAGGCGTGAGCGGCGGCAACTGGCTTTGTGGCGGATAGATCAGCGCGCGGTCGACAACGGTCGGTTGGCCTTTCTCACTGAGAAATGAAACCAGCGCTTCACCGACGCCGAGCTCGGTGATTGCGGCTTCGACGTCGAGATCTTTGTTTTGGCGAAAAGTCTGCGCCGCGGCTTTCACCGCCTTTTGATCGCGTGGCGTGAACGCGCGCAGCGCATGTTGAACCCGGTTGCCGAGCTGCCCAAGGACGATATCGGGAACGTCCAAAGGATTTTGTGTGACAAAGTAAACACCCACGCCCTTCGAGCGAATCAAACGAATCACCTGTTCGATCTTTTCCAGCAGGACCTTGGGCGCATCGTTGAACAGCAAGTGCGCCTCGTCGAAGAAAAAGGCCAGCTTCGGTTTCTCCGGGTCGCCGACTTCAGAAAGTCGCTCGAATAGTTCAGAAAGCATCCAGAGCAAAAAAGTCGCGTAGAGCTTGGGTGCGTTGATCAGTTTGTCGGCGACGAGAATATTAATCACGCCGCGTCCCTGATTGTCGGTTTGCATCAAATCATCAAGGTCGAGAGCAGGCTCGCCAAAGAACCGATCACCGCCCTGTCCTTCCAGCTCCAACAGTCCCCGTTGGATCGCGCCGATGCTGGCTGCGGAGACATTGCCGTACTGGGTTTTAAACTGCGCCGCGTTGTCGCCGACATGTTGGAGCATGGCGCGCAAATCCTTGAGGTCGAGCAAAAGCATGCCGTTATCGTCGGCGATTTTGAAAACCAGATTGAGCACGCCGCCCTGAGTGTCGTTGAGATTGAGCAGGCGCGAGATAAGCAGCGGTCCCATGTCCGAAATTGTCGTTCGAACGGGGTGGCCATGCTCGCCGTAGAGATCCCAAAACACCGTGGGATAGCCGGCGAATTGGAAGCCGGCGAGGCCGAGCTTTTGCACACGCTCGTTGATTTTCGGATTCTCCTGCCCAGGCCGCGCCATGCCGGACAAATCGCCTTTGACATCGGCCATGAACACCGGCACGCCGATACTGCTGAAATTTTCGGCCAAGACCCTCAAACTGACGGTTTTCCCCGTACCTGTTGCCCCGGCGATCAAACCATGGCGATTGGCCATGCCCGGCAACAGCAAGTGGAGATCGTTTCCTTTAGCGATTATTAGCCCTTCCAACATCTACTGAGCCTCCTTATTTATCGCCTACTTATAGCGATTTAGTACGACTTTAGCCTTGTGGAAAGGAACCGCTTCATATATAAACCACAACCGCCGTGAATGAAAAGCAACAGTCACGCGTCCAAGTCACCAGAACGAAAAAATTGCAGGTGTATCGAGTGGAGGGCGATACGAAGGTTTTTTCGTTCCAAGAGTAACAACAACAAATCCACGAAGGGGGATAACTTAATGAAACGTTTTCTAGGCGTATTGATCGCTTCCATGTTCCTCGCGTCCGCAGCTTATGCGGCAGATACCACCAAAGAGGACTCCAAGGCCACTGAAAAAAAGGCTGATGAAAAAGGCAAAAGCGACGTGAAGAAGTCGGACAGCAAGGCTAAATCCGGTGACACGAAGGGCGGCGCCATGGGCGACGAGAAGGCCGGTGATAAGAAAGCCGGCGCCACGGGCGACGAGAAGAAAGCGAAGTAAGCTTTTCGGTTAACAATTGTCGAGCAAGGCGGCCCTCCCCGCCTTGCTCGCGACACTATAGGTCAATTTTCCCACATTCGACAATTTTTTTAAATCTTAGCGATCCTTGTACCTTCGGTTTTCAAGGAATCCAAGCTGCGCCCCGGTTCTCGTCTTGATCCGCTAAATTCCCGAGTTTTTCAATTCCCCATTACGAATTTTCGCGCTATAGACATCGTCTAAGGATCATGATCCCCTAACCAAAGGGTAGTTGATGGAATCAGATAAAAACCCATTAAACTAAGGAGGCAAAGTTTATGAAACGTACAGTTGGATTGATTGTCACGGCGCTTTTTTTAAGCGCGGCATCTTTAGTCGCGGCCAAGGATTACCAAGTAACGGGACCCGTCGTCGACGTCAAAGACGACGCCATCATCGTCAAGAAAGGCACTGAAAATTGGGAAATCGCGCGCGATAAAGACACCAAAACCACCGGTGAGATTAAGAAGGGCGATAAGGTCATGATCAAGTACAAAATGACCGCCACCAGCATCGACGCGCCCAAAGCCAAAACCGACGCCAAAGCTAAGACTGACGACAAAATGAAATCCGATACCAAAACCAAGACAAAGTAGTTGTTTTTCCCCAGCTTTTGTCTGGTTTCAGCAACGGGCCGCCGCCGCGGCCCGTTGCTTTTTGGGCTCGCCTTTTCTTTCCTCCGCGCTTTTGCTACGGTTTCATTAACGTTTGTATCGGAACACGTGATCATGCCAGCACACCCGGAAGCAACCATCGTCCATAGCTCGGATTTACATCTCGGCACCGACGACAGCTTCAGCGATCGCGACCGTCTTGCCGTCTTGCCCCAGGTCTTGGCCGCTGCCAATGAAGTCGCAGCGAACGTTGTCGTCCTGGCCGGCGATTCTTTCGACAATCACCGCCAGCCCCTTGATGTGTTGGAACGC
Organism: Binatia bacterium; assembly: GCA_040510635.1. Lineage (GTDB taxonomy): Bacteria > Desulfobacterota > Binatia > UBA9968 > UBA9968 > DP-20. The sequence goes on from JBEVIO010000411.1 coordinate 3,461, forward strand.
GCCGCGCAAATGCTGCGGGAGTATGGCAAGCCGGTGGTCATTCTGCCCGGAAATCACGATCCGCTCACGCCCGATTCGGTTTATCGCCGCGCCGGACTCGGCGAGATTTCGAATGTCAGCATTCTTGGGCTGAATGTCGACAAGGCCGTGCTGTTTCCCGAGCTGGAGTTGGAGATCTGGGGCCATGCCCATTTCGACTATACCGACATGTCGCCGTTGGCCAATCCGCGGCCGCGCACGACGCGCTGGCAGCTCGCCGCCGCGCACGGCCACTACGTCGATGAAGTACGCGATCCTAACCGGCTGATCGGCTCCTGGCTTATTCACCGTGAAGATCTGATCGCCACCGCTGCCGACTACGTCGCCCTCGGCCACTGGAATCAATCGACCCCGGTCGGTGGCGAAGAGGTTACCGCGCACTACTCCGGCTCGCCGGAATACACAGGAACCGTCAACGTCGTGCGCTTCAACAAAGATGGTAGCGTCGAAGTAGGCAAAGCCCAACTGCGCTAGATCAGCAGAAAACTGCCGCCCGCTTTTGAGCTTTGGCATCGAACTCTTTCGCGCCCGCACTCACAAGCTCATTCACGCTGTGCTCTCGTCGTTACTGGCATTGACGAAAATCCGCTTCATTGCCGTACTGTGGCTATCGTTCGTGGCGTTCAACAACGCCGTCGTCGCTGCGGAGCGTCAAAGTGAGCGCTTCGACGAACGTGTCGTCGCGGAATTTTATCGCGGCAAAGTGATCCGCATCGTCGTCGGCTTTCCACCCGGCGGCGGCGCCGATGTTTATTCAAGACTCATAGCCCGCCATCTTGGCCGCTTCATCCCAGGCAATCCCACTCTAGCGGTCACTAACATGCCCGGCGCCGGCAGCATCATTGCCGGTAATCAGATCTACAACAGCGCCGCCAAAGACGGCACCGAGATCGGCATGCTCAACGGCGCGGTGATTCTCGAACAACTCTTCGGCAATCCCGGCGTGCACTTCGACAT
>JBEVIO010000412.1:0-4002 GCA_040510635.1 Binatia bacterium
GGCGCTTTTGTGTCTAAGCGCTCGGACAAAAGACGCTTTGTTCACTTGAAAAGGAGGTGGCAGATGAAAACGGCATTACGGCTATTCGGCGTACTGTCCTTGGCAACCCTGATTTTCGTCGGCTGTCATGAGCTGGGCCATGTGGACGGGCTGGGCGACTATGGCGGCTTTGGCAGCAGCGACGTGGTCGGTGAAGTGGATTACGTCGATACGCGGGCGCGCGAAATCGAGGTCCGCACGGACTCGGGGCGCATGTCGGTCGTCCGCTACGACGACAAAACTCAAGTCGTTTACCGTCAGCGCAATTATTCCGTCGCCAACTTGGAACGCGGGGATTACATCGCAGCGCAAACTCAACAAGACCGCGACGGCAGAATCTATACCGATAGCATTACGGTCAGAGAAAGTGTGCAAGACCAGGGCGACAAACGCGGCGGCAACCGACTCGATCGTACCGAAGGGCGGGTCGAATACGTCGATCAACGGCGCGGAACGTTCGAGCTTCGCGACCAGCGCAATCGCTTGATCATTGTTTCGGTCGCTTTCAACTCGCCGCGCCCGGTGATCGATCAGTTTAATCGGCTACGCAATGGCGATTACGTCCGCATCGAAGGACGCTCCGAAAGCTCGGAACGCTTCGATTTGGAAAACTTCATGTAGCGGCGGTTTGTGGGTTGCCTCAGACTAGGACGCGGGGCAATCCCGCTAATGCAGAATCTGCTTGAAAAAATCGTTGCCCTTATCGTCTACTAGAATAAATGCGGGAAAATCTTCCACCTCGATCTTCCAGATCGCTTCCATGCCAAGCTCGGGATATTCGAGCACTTCGACTTTCTTGATGTTTTCCTTCGCCAAGATCGCCGCTGGGCCACCGATCGAGCCGAGATAGAAGCCGCCGTATTTTTTGCAAGCGTCGGTGACTTGCTGGCTGCGATTGCCTTTGGCGAGCGTGATCATCGCCCCGCCGTGCGACTGGAACAAATCGACGTAGGAGTCCATCCGTCCCGCCGTCGTCGGCCCAAAAGAACCCGACGGCATACCTTCGGGAGTTTTCGCCGGCCCGGCATAATAAACCGGATGATCTTTCATGTACTGCGGCATGCCCTCGCCCCGATCCAATCTTTCTTTCAACTTCGCGTGCGCGATATCGCGCGCGACGATCATCGTACCTGTTAATGAAAGCTGGGTCGTCACAGGATACTTAGTCAGCTGCGCCAAAATCTCCGCCATCGGCTGATTGAGATCGACTTTGACCACGTTGCTGGCAACCTTGCCGCGATATTCCTCGGGAATCAGCCGCCCCGGATCGCGCTCCAGCTCTTCGAGCCAAATCCCATCTTTGTTGATCTTCGCTTTGGCGTTGCGATCGGCAGAACAGGATACGCCCATGCCGACCGGACACGAAGCGCCGTGGCGCGGCAGGCGGATAATGCGCACGTCCAGCGCGAAGTATTTACCGCCGAACTGCGCGCCGTAGCCGGACTTGTAAGCTTGCTCCAGCATCTTATTTTCTGTCTCCACATCGCGGAAAGCCCGCCCGTGCGCGTTGCCCGTTGTCGGGAGGTGATCGAGATAGCCGGTTGTTGCAAGCTTCACCGTCTTCAAACAAGCTTCGGCCGACGTTCCGCCGATGACGAACGCCAAATGGTACGGCGGGCAGCCGGCGGTTCCGAGGGTCTTCATCTTTTCCGTGAGGAATTTCTCCAAGCTCGCCGGATTGAGCAGTGCTTTGGTCTCTTGATAGAGCGTCGTCTTGTTCGCCGAGCCGCCGCCCTTGGTGACAAAGAGGACTTGATATTCCATGCCCTCCGTCGCCATGAGATCGATCTGCGCTGGCAGATTGGTGCCGGTATCGACTTCGTCGAACATGTTGAGCGGCGCCGTTTGCGAATAACGCAGGTTTTCCTCTGTGTAAGTTTTGTAAACTCCCTTGGCTAGGCATTCTTCGTCTTTCACGCCGGTCCAAACCTGCTGGCCTTTTTTACCGACGATCGTCGCCGTGCCGGTGTCCTGGCAAAACGGCAGGATGCCTTTCGCCGCGGTGTCGGCGTTGCGCAGCATCGCTAAGGCGACGTAGCGGTCGTTATCCGAAGCCTTGGGGTCTTTGAGGATGGCCGCGACTTTTTCCAGATGAGCCGTGCGCAACAGGAACGACACGTCGCGTACCGCCACGCTCGCCAGCAGCGTCAGCGCCTCGGGCGCGACTTTGAGAATCTCTTTGCCTTCGAACTCGGACACGCTGACATAATCTTTGCTCAGGAGCCGATACTTGGTGGTGTCTTTCTCGACCGGTAGCGGATCTTGATAAACGAACGCTGGAGTTGCCATGGCTGAAAACCTCGCGAATTTTCCATTAAGACTAAAGGAAAATCTCGGCTTTGTCGACGCGCCAAATTCAGCCCGCGGTTGACACGATGCATATCCGTCAATTACGGTCTCCGACGGGAGGCGTAATGAAATCACCGCTGATCGGAATTCTATTGCTACATTCGTTCGTAATCGCAGCCAATGCCCAAACTCAAGACCAGCTCATCGCCGGCGCAAAGAGCGAAGGCAAGCTGGTCATCTATGCCTCCGCCGCCGTCCAGCAGTTGCAGCTGTATCTTGCCGCGTTTAACAAGCGTTACCCTTTTCTCAAGACCGAATACTTTCGCACCGACAAACAAAAGCTCGTCACCCGTGTGCTCCTGGAGGAACAGGCCAAACAACGCCTGGCCGATGTCGTGCACACCAGTGTCATCGAGACGCATATCCTGAAAAAACGCGGCGCCTTGAGCCGCTACGTTCCGCTGGAATCCGCCTCCTATCCCGGCCAGTACAAAGATCCGGAAGGCTTTTGGACATCCATATACGCCAGCGGCACGTTGATGGGTTTCAACAGTCGTCAGATCAAACGCTCCGAAGCGCCCAAGACTTACGAAGATCTGCTGAATCCGAAGTGGAAGAACGTCATGGGCATCGACAACACCAAGATCGAATGGTTCTCCATGCTGCTCAAACTCAAAGGCCGCCCGTTCATGGAAAAGCTCGCGGCTCAAAACGCGCAGATCATGGCCGGCAATACCAATCTTTTGAACTTACTCGCCGCCGGTGAATTTGCGATCATGGCGGGTGTCTATGAATATTCAGTCGATAATCTGAAGACCAAGGGCGCGCCGGTAGACTGGATCGGCCTTGAACCGGTAATCACTTACACGGTCGCGGCTTCCTTGCCGTCACAACCGCCCCACCCGTTTGCGGCCAAACTCTTCATCGAGTGGCTGCTGACCAAAGAAGGCCAGGAAGTGATCAATCAATATGGCCGAGTGCCGATTCGCGACGACATCGACTCCAAGTACGGTAAAATTCTGAAGCAACACAAACTGCTCATGACCGACGTCGACTTGAGCCAGCGCGAAGTGGAAGTGAACGAGATGATACGCAAGCTTTTTCGGTGACGGCCCGCGCGGACAGAGCTAATTTATCCGCAGCAGGCTGCGGCGAGTCGAAGTTAACGATGAGACTTGTCATAAATTGCGTCACCCCCGAATGTTTCTATCGGGGGTCCAGTCCGAACCCGCCTGGATTCCCGCTTAAAGCATGCGGGAATGACGACCTACGTACTCGGTCCGTGTGTCACCGCATCTAAATATCAAATTGTCATTCCGAACGAACGTGAGGGATCTTTCCGGAAGGATTCCTCGTCGCTGCACTCCTCGGAATGACACGAGAAGATCGGACTGAGTTCTTGTCAGTGCGAGAAGACTGATGCTCTAGGGAGTTTTCACCCATCGCCACCGAGAAACTTCACACCTACTGCGCCATGTGCACGTCGCGTTGCGGCGTCGTGGCGACGGTCGAGGACGGCAAACTAACGCACGTCAACGCCGATCCGGCGCATCCGAACGGTTGCATCTGCGTCAAAGGCGCCGCAGCGCCAGAGATTGTCTATTCTCCCGACCGCGTGCAATACCCCATGGTGCGCACGCGTCCAAAAGGTGATCCCGATCCGGGTTGGGTGCG
>JBEVIO010000413.1:0-4414 GCA_040510635.1 Binatia bacterium
TTCGCGCACGTCCTTCTCGGTGTCTTTCAAATAGGCTTGCAGCGCGATGGCGGCGACTGGCGACTGGCGAAATTCCGGTTCTTCAAGCACGCCGCGAAAAATCGCCAGGGTGAGGTCTCTGAAAGCATTCTGCTCCATGTCGACGGTCACCGCCGCGCCCAAGCGCGCGGCTTCGCGGAAAAGCTCCGCCAGGCGCTGGCGAACAACCGATTCCGTGGCTGGGTCCAAGGGATCGAAGCGGGCGCAGAGCGACGAAAGCTTAGCGGACAGATTCACCCGCGGAAGCGGGCTGTACGGCGATTCATCGATTTGCCGAATGAGCGGCCAGGATTGGCTAACGGACGCCAGACGCCGCAGTAGATCGAGATACCGTTTCTGCATGGCAAGCGCTTCATTATCGCTCACCGTCGCCTCGCCGACGACGTCGAGCGTGAAGGCGGCAGGTTCCTTTCTGAGTTGCGCCAGAACCGTCTCTAAATGATTGCCGCTTTCCTCGGCGATGAAGCGGCGCGCCAGTTTGACGACGTTGCGCCGGACGATGGGAGCGACCAGCGTGCCGGCGCGCAGCGCCTGAGCGAGATAAACCAGGCCGCCGAGAGCATGGTCCACCCGAGAAAAATACTCTTCCAAGTGCCGGCCGATTTCCGCTGAAGACCCCAGACTTGGCAGCACGTCGACGAAGCGGAACAGCGCCACGCGCAGGGATTCATCTTCCAATGACCATTCGATCATGCGGCCCAACAAATCCTGGGCCTCGAAGAGCGAAGGCTTGTGCTCCGCCGCATGCCGAGAAAGCGACCGGGCCAGCCGCTGTACTTCTTGTTCCAACGCGTCAATTACCGCAGCCATATTTGTCTCGAATCCGATACTATCATAATCCCGTCGCGGCGAGACATGAAAACCATAGAGCGATCTGCTACAGATCATAGCGACATGAACGACACCTCCGACACCGTGACCGGCGCCGAAGCGGTAGTTGAAATGCTCACCCTGCATGGGGTCGAGATGCTGTTCGGCTTATGCTGCGACACCAGCCTGCCGTTGTACGATGCGCTGGCGCGATTACCGCACGGCATGCGCCACATCCTCGCGCGCGACGAGCGCTCCGCGGCCTACATGGCCGACGGTTACGCGCGCGTCGCCGGCAAAGTCGGCGTCTGCGAGGGGCCCAGCGGGGGCGGCGTGACGTACCTGTTGCCGGGCCTCGCGGAAGCCAACGAATCAGCCGTACCCGTTCTCGGCATAAACAGCGACATTTCCGTTGCCGCCCGCGGCCGATTTACCTTGACCGAAATCGACCAGGGCGCGCTGATGCGCCCCGTGACCAAGTGGAACGCGGTGCTCGACCGTTCTCAGGACATCCCAAGAATTTTTCGCGCCGCTTTCGATCAAATGACCACCGGGCGGCCGGGCGCGGCGAATATAGCTTTGCCCTTCGACGTGCAAAACGGCCCGGTGGACCGAACCGAGCTGTTTGCCGATTCGAGCCTGGGTCGATATCCGGCGCGGCGAGTCGCGCCGGATCCCGCCGATGTCGCGCGCGCGGCAAAACTCCTCGGCGCAGCGGCTCGTCCGGTTTTCATCTGCGGCGGGGGCGTGGTGATTTCTGGCGCGCATGAAGAACTGCTTGGGCTTGCGGAACAGCTCACCGCTCCGGTGGCAACCAGCATAAGCGGCAAAGGTTCCATCGGCGAAGCGCATCCCCTCGCCGCCGGCGTCGTCGGCTCCAACGGCGGCACAGCGGAGACCCGCGCGATTATCGATGACGCAGATGTAATCGTCTTCGTCGGCTGCCGCGCCGGATCGGTGACCACGGAGCGCTGGCGTTATCCAGCGCCCGGAAAAGTAAAGGTGGTTCATCTCGATATCGATCCCGCTGTGCTCGGCGCCAACTATCCCGTAGAAGCGGGACTGGTGGGTGACGCCAAGCTTGGGTTAGCGGCGTTAAACGACGCGTTGGCAACGACAATGCGTCGTCCGCTAAACGCCGACCGGGTGCAAAAAGCCAAAGAAGAAAAATTTAGAAAATTCCAAGCCCTCGCGGCATCGATTGAAAAACCGATCAAGCCCGAGCGCGTGGTCGCCGAACTAAGCCGGGCGCTCGATCCGGACGCCATCGTGGTTGCCGATGCCGGCACTCCCTGTCCCTATTTATCCGCTTACTACGAGCTTAGCCGACCCGGACGGCGCTTTATTTCCAACCGCGCCCATGGCGCCCTTGGTTACTCTTTGCCGGCAGCCATTGGCACGCACTTCGCGCGGCCTCAAGTAAAATGCGTTGCGGTGATGGGCGACGGCAGCTTCGGCTTCGCCTGCGGCGATCTCGAAACCGCCGTGCGCTACCGACTGCCGATCACTTTCATCGTCATCGCCAACGCAACCTATGGCTGGATCAAAGCCGGTCAAAAATCGGGTTACAATCAACGCTACTTCGGAGTCGATTTCACCGCCACTGACCACGCCGCGGTGGCCGCCGCCTTCGGCCTAAGAAGCTGGCGCGTAACGGAGCCGGATCAGCTCGGCAAGATCTTACGTGAAGCTCTGGCACAAGCGGAACCGACCCTCGTGGATATCGTCTGCCAGCCCTTGCATGAGGCCAAAGCGCCGGTGTCGGAATGGATCGCCTGAAAATAGACGTGCGGCAACAGGCACGAGTCTCTTTACTCTCGCCTCACGGCTCACGCATCCGTCAGTTTTCCAGGCGCACTTTGGTGCCGAGATTGGCGCAGTCCTCGTCGGTCTTCAGACCTGCGGCGCGGATGCCGTGGGCGGCGAGTTCTTCATCGCGCTCTTGAGTGTCTCCCGTGACGCCGACGGCACCGATGACTTCCCCGTCGTTATCACGGATCAGCATACCGCCGCCTTCAGGAAAGATTTGATCGCCCGAGGCGCGCATCAGATACTGCATGAACAGCGGCCGTTCTTCGGTGCGGACGCGGACTAACGACGAAGAACGCCCCAGGGCAAGCGCGGCATAGGCTTTGCCGTAAGCCATCTCGAAGCGCATCATCGACGAGTCGTCCTCTTTTTGAAAGGCTTTCACCTTGGCGCCGGGCTCGACCACGATGGCGCTGAGCGGACGACAAGCAAGCTCACGCCCGCGCGCGAAAATCGCCTCAATGATGCGGTTCGATTGCTCCAGAGTAATCATGGCCATCGCTCCTCTTATTTTCCATCCGAGGACAAAGTGCAAACCTGTCTGGGCGCCACAAGGTAATGAAATCGTAACCATTGTGCGAAAACTCTCGGACCCCGTTCCGCTAACAGGTTGCTGAAATAGATTGTACGCAGGCTGCTCCAAAAGATCTCAGAGGCGAGGCGCGCGCAAATTCGAGGAGCGGAGGCGTGCGTCGCCAGTACGTTGAAGCGAGGCGATTGAGCGCAACGAAGCATATGAGGCTTTTTCAGCAGCCTGTTAACTGAACAAAACCTTGGCCAGTTCAGAGCGATACTGGTCCGTCAACGGATCCTCCGAGCCAAGCACCTCGAAGATTTGCACCATCGCCTTGCGCCCGCCGTCGTCTTGGAAACTTCGGTCGGTTTTCACGATGACGAGAAGCTCAGCGAGTGCTTCTTGGTATTTTTCCGCGCCCGCCAATGCCTGAGCGAGCTCGAATCTCGCATCGAGATTCTTCGGCTCCGCGTCAACCTTGGCGCGCAGCGCCGTTAGGTCCTGTGCCGCGCCGCCGTGAAGTTTCAAGCGGGCGATCAACCGATCCGCTTCTTTTCGTTCATCGGCGACCATCGAGATTTTGTCGAGGAATTCCAAAGCCGCTTCGTTATCACCCGAGTTCATCGCCAGACGCCCCAATCCAAACAGTGATTTTGCATGACTCGGGTCTGATTCCAAAATCGACTGATAAAGAGCTGTCGCTTCCGCCGCTTTACCCTCATCTTCGAGCGCGGCGGCTTGTTGCGCTTGTTTATCCGCCGCGGTCGGTAAAAACTTGGACAAGAATTCTCGCAGCATCGGTTCCGGCAGGGCGCCGGTGAATTCCGACGCAAGATCGCCGTCTTTGAACAGCTTCACAGCCGGGATGCCTTGAATGCCAAACGCTCCGGCTAGATTCTGATTCTCGTCGACGTTGACTTTAGCGAGAACAAACTCGCCGCCATACTCGTCGGCCAACTTTTCTAGTACCGGACCGAGTACTTTGCACGGTCCGCACCATTCCGCCCAAAAATCCACCAGCACCGGAACTTCCTTGGATTGTTCCAGCACCGCCAGCTCGAAATTTTCCTCGTTAACGTCGATGGTCCACTGATTCATAGATTCTTACCCTTGAATTGTCGAACGGGACGAGTTTAAGAATATTTATCCCGCCAAGACGCCAAGCTCGCAAAGAAAGATATTTGCCTATTTCTCCGAAAACCTTGGCGCCTTTGCGTCTTTGCGCGAGTCACCGTATTTCCG
>JBEVIO010000414.1:0-6428 GCA_040510635.1 Binatia bacterium
GGGTCTCGCCGCCGTGACTGCGCGACGAGAGAAAATAGCAATAGCCGCGTTTAGCCACTTCGGTCATGGTCGAAGGGCTGCGCGAGCCGGGGATCCACACCGGCGGAAATGGTTTTTGCAGCGGCTTGGGCCAGAGATTCACATAGCGCAGAGGAAAATAGCGGCCCTCGTGCGCGAACGGCCCGTCTTCGGTCCATGAGCGCACGATCAGATCGGCGGCTTCCCAAAATTTTTCCCGGGTGTTCGCCGACGGCACGTCGTAGTTAAAAGTCTCCGGACCGCCGCCCGGCGCGAAGCCGGCGACGAGCCGGCCATTGCTCATCTGATCGAGCATCGCGTATTCTTCGGCGACGCGCATCGGGTTCAAATGCAGCGGCAAAAGATTGCCGAGGATGATGATTTTACCGCGCGACGTATTTTGCGTCAGCGCCGCGGCGATCATGTTGGGCGAGGGCATCAAACCGTAAATATTTTGATGATGCTCGTTCAACACCATGCCGTCGAAACCGAGCTCGTCGGCGTAGACGAGCTGATCGATGTATTCCTGATAGAGCCCGCACGCCTTCGTGTTGTCCCATAATCGGTTCGGCACCGTGACCCAGCCGCTATATTCTTTTTCGTCGAAATCCTTGGCGAGATACGGATAGGCCATGAAATGCCAGCAAAAGAGTTGCACGGGTTTCATTATTCACCTCGGAAGCGGGTCGACTGTAGGTTCGTTATCGCGGTTTAAGCTGCTATTTTCGAAATATAACTGCAATCATCGATCCGACGCAACCACAACGACGGCAATCGTCGCTCGTCGAGAGTATTCGCCCACAGTGATCGAACCGGGTTTGCATGGCGGCCCAATTCATCAGCGGCTCTCGCAATGGAGAACCGTCAAAGGTAAGATTTGCCTGGTTCCATAAAGCTACGAGGCTTTGTTTGAAACGACTTGGGATAATTTTTCTACTGCTGACTTTGATCGCCTGTGGCGGCGGCAGCAGCGAAGTGGACTTCGCCCGTTCGCTGGCGGTAAAAGCGCCGGCCGAATTGGTGCTGCGCGGTGGTAAGATCGTTACCGTCGATCACAATTTCTCGATCAGGGAGGCGGTCGCGATCAGAGACGGACGCTTCATTGCGGTCGGCACCGATCGCGACATGCGCCCTTTGACCGGACCGGGCACGCGTGTCGTAGACCTGGCCGGCCGGACGGTCATTCCGGGCCTGATCGATTCGCATATCCACGCAACCCTCGCCGGTTTGAGTTGGGACGACGAGATTCATTGGGAGCGCACGCGCTCGCTCGCCGACGGATTAAAACAAATTGAAGCGGCGACGCAAGCTAAACCGGCGGGTAGTTGGATCGTGGTTGGCGGCGGATGGGTGCCGACGCAGTTTACCGAGCGCCGTTTCCCTTCTCGTGCCGATCTCGACGCGTTGGCGCCGAATCATCCCGTCTATGTTCAGTACCTGCGCCAGGGAGCGCTGTTGAACAGCGCGGCACTGGCGGCCGGAATCACGCGCGGCAGCGCCGATCCGGCCGGTGGCAAATTCGAAAGGGACCCGAACAGCGGCGAATTTACCGGTTGGTTGCAAGGCGTGCCGGCGTGGCAGTCTGTCTACGAGAAAATTCCCCGGCTGTCGCTGGATAAAATGCGCCAGAGTCTCAAGAACTGTTTTCAGGAGCTCAATCGCCTGGGAATCACTTCAGTCGGCGACTTGCACACGCGTGGCGTCGCTTTCGCGCAGCGAAGATTGCTGGGTGACATGGCGCGCTCCGGCGAGCTGTCGCTGCGGATGAATTTCTATATCGCCGCCAACGATCCCGGCGACGAGATCGAACAGCTCAAAAGCGCGACCGAAGAAATCAAAAGGCTGCCGCAGAGCGATATGTTTCGCTTCGTTGGCTTCTATGAATCATCGGTTGACGACGGTTTGTCCGACCCGGGCGACAGCACTATGACAGCCGACGCCAAAGAAAAGTTTCGCCGCTTGGCGCGCTTCCTTGCCGAGGCGGAGCTTAGTTTTCGCCTCGATGTCACTCATGACAGCAGCGCACGGCAACTGCTCGATGTATTGGAGGAGGTTAACGCAACCAAGGCTTTTTCGCCGCGGCGCATCGGCTTCGGGCATCTGGAAGGCGCGACGGCCGAGACGATTGCGCGGATCAAGAAGCTAGGCGGCGGCATTGCGGTGCAGGACCGCTTGGTCATGACCGGTGAGCGCGACACGGAGCTTTGGGGATTGGCAAAAGCGCGTAACGCGCCGCCGTTGCGCGCGATGATCGATTCGGCTATTCCGCTGGGCGCCGGCACGGACGGGTTTCGCTCGGCTAGTTACTCGCCGATGTTGTCGCTGTGGTGGCTTATCACCGGCAAGACGGTCGCAGGCTCGGCGCTGCGCGAGCGCAGCCAGAACTTGACGCGTGAAGAAGCGCTGCGTCTGTACACGATCGGCAGCGCCTGGTTTACTTTTGACGAAGGGCGCAAAGGCTCGATCGAAGTCGGCAAGCTCGCCGATCTGGCGGTGCTCAACGCCGACTATCTAACCGTGCCCGAAGATCAGATCCGCTCGCTCGAATCGTTGCTGACAGTGGTCGGCGGCCGGGTGGTTTATACGGCCGGTCCCTATAAGGGACTGGAACGGAAGTAGGCTTCAGCAAACCGACGTTACTGGAGGCAATATGGGTCATCTCCACCGAATTGGCGCTGCCGTCTTATTGGCTCTACTATTCCACCCGCATCCGATCCTGGCGGCGGAGAAGTTTTTTATCAGCATTCCCGGACCCACACTGAGTTATGTGCCGCTCTATTACGGCCAAGAAAAAGGCTTCTTCGCTCAGGAAGGATTGGACCTCCAAGTCTTGGTCGTGCGAGGGATTGTCGGTATCAGCAGTCTGATGTCGGGCGAAATCGACGTGACCTGCCACGCCGGCAGTGGATTTTCGGCGGCGCTGCGCGGCGTGCCGGTCAAAGTCATTTCGGTCACGCGCGATCGGCCCATCCACGAGTTGATCGTCGGCGCAGCGATCAATCGGCCGGCCGAGATGAAAGGTAAATCGATCGCCGTCGGATCGTTGGATGGCACCGCGGCGATCATGACACGGCGGATTCTGCAAGCTAAAGGACTGGACGCGCAAAAGGACGTGAACTTTTTGAGCATGGACACGCCGGCGCGTCTGCAATCGCTTTTTTCCGGCCGGGTTGCCGGCGCCATGATGACGCCGCCCGCCGTCTATCTGGCGCTGGATCAGGGCTACAAAGTTTTCGGCCGCGGCCGCGACTACATGCGCTATCTTCAGACCGGCGTGGTTTCGACGGACAGCCATCTCAAACAAAAGCGAGAGCGGCTGGTGCGGTTTCTCCGAGCCTGGAATCGCGGCCTAAAAGCCTACCAGGAACAGCCGGAGATCATGATCCCGTACATTCAAAAACGTCTGGACGTCAAAGACGCCCAAACGGCGCGCCGCATGTACGACGACGACGCGCCGTTCGTGATTGATGGCGGGCGGTTGAGCGGCGATGCGATGAAGGAGATCGTTGAAATCGGCCGAGAAGCGCTACGCATTAAAGAAGCGGTCCCGCCGGAAAAAATATTTGATTTTTCATTGGCGGCGGACGCGATGAAATAGTGTCGAGATTCGAGTGATTCGGAACTCGGCCTTATTTTTTTGTCGCCGCACGTAGAAATTGTAGTCGACGACATCCGATTGACTGACCGACTTGGTGATTTTTGCCAGACTCTTGGCTTCGTCGATGGCCGCTTGCAGTGAGCTGTCGTCGACGAAACCGTCCTGAGCGAGGGCGTCGATCAGGTATTTGTAAGCTTCTTCCATCACCTCCTTCGAGTAACCGTACTTCTTTTGCGCAAACGCGATGAAGCCGGCGCGTTCAGCTTTCAACGCTCGGGTGGCGCGCACGAAGGCGCGCACCATGCGCTGGACCTCGCCGGGATTCTTCTGAATTTTTTCGACACTGGTGGCCAGACCGGTCAGCGGGCGCTGGAGAATCTTCCCGGCGTAAACCAGCTCGTGATAGCCTTCCTTCTTGAGCTGAATATTGAGCGGTACCGGCATATGCGTCGCCTGCACGGTGCCGGCGATCAGCGCCGCGTGGCGCAGCGTGTCGGTGCCGAGGGTGATGATCGTCACATCTCTTTCAGGATCGAGACCGAGAGAACGCAACCCGACGCGGGCCGCAAGATCGCCGGTGGCGCCGAAGGAGCTGACACCGACTCGCTTGCCTTTGAGCGCGGCGGCGTCGGGAATGTCCGGCCGCGACATCAGCGCGTGCAGCACGCGCGAGAAGTCGAAGCTGAGATTTCTTACCGGGAGGCCGAGGATGGCGCCACGGATGATGGTGCCGGTGCTATAGCTGTAGTCGATGTCGCCGGAAAGCAGCGCCCTGATTCCCAGATCGGCGCGCAGCGAGACATAAACCAGGTCGATGCCTTCATCACGGTAAAAGCCTCGCTCGATGGATGACAATCGCAGGAAATTTCATGGCAGTCCTGGCTTCATAATCCTGTTACTTTCTTCTTTTTCGATTACCACGGCGACAACGCGGCGCGCGCGGAATGTCCGACGATAACTTTCTCCTGCGTTATCAACTTCATCCTTGGCTTGCAAAGCTGCGCTTAAACTTTTACTGGATGGTGATTCGATGGAGGAGCGATGAGTTACAAAGACGTGCGTGAGTGGATTCGCAAGGTCGAGGAGATGGGCGAGCTCAAGATCGTCGAGGGCGCGGATTGGAATCTGGAGATCGGCGCGCTGTCCGTGCTCGCGTCGAAGCACAAGGAAAACAGTCCGGCGCTGCTCTTCGACCGGATTAAAGACTACCCGGCGGGGTATCGAATTCTCGTCGGCTTTTTCGAAAGCCTGAAACGCTCGGCGCTCACTACCAATTTGCCATTGGACATCACGCGCGAAGGATTCATTCACGCCTGGCGCGAGCGTTTGGCGAAGCCGGCGTCAATTCCGCCGGTAACCGTCAAGAGCGGACCGGTCTTGGAAAACGTTTTCTCCGGCGACGACATCGATCTTTTCAAGTTCCCGGTGCCGTTTTGGCACGAGCGCGACGGTGGGCGTTACATCGGTACCGGTCACGTGGTGATCACAAGAGATCCTGACGAAGATTGGGTCAACGTCGGTTGCTACCGCGTCATGGTCCACGATCGAAACAGCATGGGCATGAACATCTCGCCGGGAAAACATGGCAGGATGCATCGCCAGAAATATTTCGACGAGGGGAAGGCCTGTCCGGTGGTTTGTTGCTTCGGCGTCGATCCGTTGCTGCATATGATCGCCACCCGGCCGGAGCCGTACGGACGGAGTGAATTCGACGCGGTCGGAGGCATCAAAGGCGAGCCTGTGCAGGTAATCGAAGGCGAATACACCGGCCTGCCGATTCCCGCATACGCCGAGATCGCCATCGAAGGCGAGTTCTTACCCGATCAAGGCAAGGAAGAAGGACCGTTCAGCGAATGGACCGGTTACTATGCCAGCGGTGAAAAATTCGAGCCGCTGATCAAAGTGCACCGGCTTTACCACCGCAATGATCCAATTATTACCGCGTCGCCGGAGTACCGGCCGACGGCGCGCGCCGAACATTGCTATGAACTGCTGCGCGCCGCATACATTCGCGACCAAGTCGAAAAAGCCGGCGTGCCGGACGTGCAAGCGGTGGCCAGTTATTTCCGCAGATTTTTGACTGTGATCGCAATCCGCCAGCGCTATCCCGGCCACGCTCGCCAGGCTGGGCTCGTCGCTAGCCAGTGCCAAGGCGCGGCGTATCTCGGCAGGTACATCGTTGTGGTCGACGACGATATTGACGCCTACGATATCAATGACGTTCTTTGGGCCATGTGCAGCCGCACCGATCCGGTCGATTCGGCGGAAATCATTCGGCGCTGTTGGAGTGGGCCGCTCGATCCGATCATTCCGAAAGAACGAAAAGGCTTTAGCTCGCGCATGATCATCGACGCCTGCCGACCGTTTGAATGGCGCGATCGATTTCCGCCTGCCGCCACGATCAGCAGCGAACGCCAGCAGGAGATCATGAAAAAATGGAATAAAGAGATGTTTGGCTGAGGCGCTCTCTGGCGAGTTCTCGTGCGCCCGGTAAATTTAGTGCGGCAACCGTCGCCAAGCGTAGAGTTCCGGTGATAAAAAGAGGCCAGACTCTGGCGAGTCTGGCCTCTTGCCACTGAACGTGACGGGGGGCTCAGTGGCGGCCACTATTCCCGCGGGAGCTGTGCTGAAGGAGGCAGCGCGGGAAGCGGCACACTAATTCAGTTTGAAGTTCTCCGAAGGGCGTAGAACCTTATGGCGTCGCAAGCGGCGCTGCAGATAAGTATTTTTTGGCCAATCCCAATTGCGGCCCGGAAGCTCTTCGCCGGTGTAAGCAGCGCCGTTTACTTTGCTCTGTAAAAATACCAGTTGC
>JBEVIO010000415.1:0-5878 GCA_040510635.1 Binatia bacterium
CTTCGAATGTTTTCCGCCGATCGATCGTGGATGACGTCGATGTAGCCATCGCGGACGGTCCAGGGAGCGTTGAATAGCGTGCGTGCTTTCTCTTCCCAGCGCGGCGCGATGGTGTCGCGCAGCCAGTCCAGCGCGTTGCGCAGCGGCGTGCGCCATGCCTGGTTCCAGCCGGGATGGGCACCAGAGTTGCAGCCGCAATCGCTCCACCAGCGATCGATGCCGTGGGCGCAGCTCCAGGAGCTTTTCTCGACGATTTCGACTTCGTCGGTCGGCGGGTATTTTGCCAAGAACTCGCCGTAGTTGGTCAGTTGCGCCGGCGCGCCCGCGCCGATCCGATCTAGGACGTAGGCCAGGGCCATGTCGCCGAAGCGATGATGGTGGCCGTAGCTCTCACCGTCCGTGGCTACGTGCACGAGCTGGGCGCCGTCTCTTTGGGCGAAAGCGCCGGTCAATCTTTCGATGAAACGATCGCCGTGCGAAAGCAGTCCCTCGAAAGCCACGGCGCGCGCGATCGGGCCGTCATAAAAAAACAGCGCGATCGATCTTCCCGACGGCAGACGGTGCTGGTAGGCGCGTGTGCCGTCGATGGACCGACCCTTGAGCTCGTGCCATTTCGCCTCGCCGATCCGGCGCACGCGCGCCGCCTGATGCGGCGCCAGAATCGTAAAACGCAGGCCAAACTCGGCGAGCAATTCGAGAGTTTCCAAATCGACGGCGGTTTCCGGGAGCCACATTCCTTCCGGCGCGCGGTTAAATCTTTTTTCGAAGTCGTGCACGCCCCAGATAATTTGAGTGGCGCGATCGCGGCTGTTGGCCAAGGGCATGATGACGTGATTGTAAGCCTGGGCAATAGCGGAGCCGTGGCCGGAAAAGTATTTTTGGCTTTCCCGGTCGGCGGCCAAGATCGCGGTGTAGACGTCCGGCGCCTTGACTTCCAGCCATGATAAGAGCGTCGGACCAAAATCAAAGCTCATTTTGGCGTAGTTATTGACCAGCTTGACGATGCGGCCTTGCCCGTCGAGAATCCGCGAAACCGAATTGGGCGCATAGCATTCCGCGGTGATTCTTTCATTCCAATCGTGATAGGGCGCGGCTGAATCCTGCAACTCGACGGCTTCGAGCCAGGGGTTTTCCCGCGGCGGTTGGTAGAAATGGCCGTGAATACAAATAAAGCGTTCCATGCGAGGATGCTTGGTCGCGGCACGACGTCAGGCTCGGCCCGAGGGCGTGCGCAAGGCTTGTGCTTAGGGATTGGTCATGACCCAGGTAGTTTTGCGCGGGCCGCGCGGCAATACGACAACGCCGCTTTGCGAAACCGTGTAGCGCTCTCGATCCTCGTCGGCATCGTAGCCGATTTGTGTTCCCGATGGGATGACGTTGGCTTTGTCGATGATCGCGTGACGAATCTTACAACCGCGGCCGATCTCGACCCAGTCCATGATCACCGAATCTTCGATCTGGCTGTAGCTGTGAATTCTGACGTTTCTGCCGACCACGCAGTTGTGCACATAGCTGCCGCTGATGATCGTGCCCTCGGCGACGATCGAGTTAACCGCCATGCCTTGGCGGTCTTTCCAATCGAAGACAAATTTCGCCGGCGGATCGGCGTAGCCGACGGTGCGCAGCGGCCAACTGCGGTTATATAAATTAAATGACGGATCGATGGAGCATAAATCCATGCTCGCTTCGTAGTAGGCATCGATCGTTCCCAGGTCGCGCCAGTAACTCGGCTCTTCCCCTTTGGACGGGATCGGCACGCGGTTTTTGCGGAAGTCGTAGGCGAAGATTTTGCTACTCTGAATCAGCCCCGGCAGGATATCGCGGGCGAAATCGTGATTGCTCGCCGGCTTCTCGGCGTTGGCGTTGAGCGAAGCGATCAAGACGTCGTTGTTAAAAAGATAATTGCCCATCGACACCAAGGCATAGCTCGGTTCCCCGGGAATCGGCTGGGGATTTTTCGGTTTTTCGTCAAAACCGATGATACGCCAATCGGCGTCGATCCTGATCACGCCGAACTGAGAAGCCTCTTCGATCTTGACCGGCAGAGCGGAAACGGTCGCGTCGGCCGATTTCTTTTGATGCTCGTCGATCATCTGGCGGACGTTCATGCGGTAGATGTGATCGGCACCGAACACGGCGACGAGTTTGGGATTGTGACGCTCGAGCAGATACAAATTCTGATAGACGCAATCCGCGGTGCCTTGGTACCAGTCTTCGCCCGAACGCATCTGCGCCGGCACCGGAATGACAAAATGCTCGCCGAGAAAATCGGTCGTGCGCCAGCCGCGGTCCAGGTGTTCCAGCAGGGACTGCGCTTTGAACTGGGTCACGACGTAAATCGACAAAATGCCGGAGTTCACGAAATTCGACAGCACGAAATCGATGATCCGATAGCGGCCGCCGAAAGGCACAGCGGGCTTCGCCCGATGCTGGGTCAAGGGATAAAGGCGTTCGCCTTTGCCGCCCGCCATGATTACGCCGAGCACGTACATCATAGACCTCTTATTGAAGTTCTTCCTTAATTGACAAGTTGCCGGTACAAATCGACGTAACCCTTCGCCGAACGGTCCCAGGAAAAATCCATCGCCATGGCGCGACGCCGAAGCGCCGTCCAGGCTTTCTTATTGTGAAACACCGCCAAGCTTTGATCCACGGCGTCGAGCAAAGCAGGCGCCGTGTAGGGCTCGAAAACAAAGCCCGTGCCGGTTTCGGCGCGGGCATCGTAGTGCTGCACGGTATCTTTCAAGCCGCCAACGGCGCGCACGATCGGAATGGTACCATATTTTAGGCTAAACATCTGGTTGAGGCCGCAGGGCTCGTAGAGCGACGGCATCAGGAAAAGATCCGCGCCCGCCTCGATCTGGTGCGCGAGGGGCTCATCGAAACCGATGCGCGCCGCCACCTGCTCCGGGTGGCGCGCCGCCGCGGCGCGAAAAAACTCCTCGTAGCGCGGCGTGCCGGTGCCGAGCACGACGAACTGAACCTGGCGCTCCATCAGCCCGGTAAAAATATTTTCAATCAGATCGAATCCTTTTTGCGGCGTGAGGCGCGAGATCATGGCAAAGAGCGGCGTATCGCTCTTATCGGCAAGGCCGAGCGCGCGCCTGAGTTTTTTTTTGCACAAGTTTTTCAATTTGAGACTGTTCTCGCCATAGTGGTCCGCTAAGTAGGGGTCCGTCCAGGGATTCCATTGATGGTAATCGACGCCGTTGAGAATGCCGACGAGATCGGCGGCGCGCTGGCGCAGCACGCCTTCGAGGCCAAAACCCTGCTCGGCATCCATAATTTCCTTTGCATAAGAAGGGCTCACGGTGCTGAGCTTGTCGGCAAAAACAAGCGCGCCTTTGAGAAAATTGATATTGCCGTAAAATTCCAAAAACTGCGGCGCAAAAAAGCTCGCATCGAGATCCAACAGACGCCAATCGGGCGGCCCGAAGATTCCTTGAAAGCCGAGATTGTGAACCGTAAAAACCGTTTTTGCCGCGGCCAATTCCGGGTAGCGAGCCGGTTGAGCTTTCAGAAAGACGATCGCCAAGGCGGTTTGCCAATCGTGCCCATGCACGATATCCACGCGCTCGCGGCGCAGCAGCTCCAGAGCGGCGCGGCTGAAAAAGCTGAACCGCTCGGAATTGTCCGGATAATCGCCGCTCGGCGGGCCGTAAAGAAACTCGCGATCGAAGTAGGCATCGGCACGGATCAAGTAAACCGTCGCACGATTGCCGATCGAGCCCTCGAGCACCGTTGCTTCCTGCCGGCGGTCGGCAAGCGCGACGGAGAGTTTGTCGGGCATCTCGCGCAAAACGAAACCGCCCTGAAGGGCAGAACGATAAGCCGGCGCGATGACACAGACTTCGTGACCGAGCCGTGCCAATGCCACCGAAAGCGTGCCGAGCACGTCGGCCAAGCCGCCGGTCTTGGCGAAGGGCGTGACTTCAGAGGCAATCATCGCGATCTTCATCTCGGTTCGTTGAACCCATTCAATGCAGTTGCTTGGCGCGGGCTTGCCGGATTATTTTTTGTCGGTCAAAAACAATACCGATAGCGGCGGCAGGGTGAGCGCCAATGAAAATGGGCGGCCGTGTTGCGGCCACGGATCGGCGTCCACACCGCCGCGATTGCCCATGCCGCTGCCGCCGTACTCCGTCGCGTCGCTGTTCAAGACTTCGCGCCAAAAGCCGCCGTGCGGGGCGCCGATCCGATACTCTTGCCGCGGCACGGGCGTGAAATTACAGACCATAAGCACTAAATTCGGACTGGATTTCCCCTTGCGGATTAAACTCACCACGCTGCTTTCAGCGTCGCCGCAATCGATCCATTCAAAGCCGGCCGGTTCGCAGTCGAGTTCGTGCAGCGCGGGCTCGCTGCGGTAAAGGCGATTGAGGTCCCGAATCCATTGCTGCACACCGCTGTGAAGCGGGTAATCCACCAGATCCCAATCCAGACTCCCGTCGTGGCTCCACTCGCGCCACTGGCCGAACTCACCGCCCATAAACAGGAGCTTCTTCGCCGGTTGCGCATACATGTAACCGTACACAGCGCGCAGATTGGCAAACTTCTGCCAATCATCGCCGGACATCTTTCCCAAGAGGGAGCCCTTGCCGTAGACGACCTCGTCGTGGGAGAGCGGTAGGACAAAGTTTTCATGAAAAGCGTAGAGCATTCGAAACGTGAGCTTGTCTTGATGGTAGCGGCGATGCACGGGTTCCTTGCACATGTATTGCAGCGTGTCGTGCATCCAACCCATGTCCCATTTAAGACCGAAGCCGAGGCCGCCGACGTAGGTCGGCCGCGACACCATCGGCCAGTCGGTGGATTCCTCCGCGATAGTTTGCGTGTCGGGAAAATGCTCGTAGACGGCGGCATTAAGCCGGCGCAGGAAATCGATGGCGTCGATATTTTCGCGACCGCCATATTTGTTAGGAACCCATTCGCCGTCCTTGCGCGCGTAGTCGAGATAGAGCATCGACGCCACGGCATCCACGCGCAGACCGTCGGCGTGATAACGGTCGAGCCAAAACAGCGCGTTGCTGATGAGGAAACTCCGAACTTCGTTGCGTCCGTAGTTGAAAATAAAACTGTTCCATTCCGGATGGTAGCCTTGACGCGAATCGGCGTGCTCGTATAAATGGGTGCCATCAAAAAAAGCCGGGCCGTGTTCGTCGCTGGGAAAATGCGAAGGCACCCAATCGAGGATGACGCCGATGCCGCGCTGATGCAGGTAATCGATCAAGTACATGAGGTCTTGCGGCGTGCCGAAGTTTCCCGACGGCGCAAAAAACCCGGTAATTTGATAGCCCCACGAGCCAAAAAAAGGATGATCCATCACCGGCATGAATTCCACGTGGGTGTAATCCAGCTTTTGCAGATAATCGGCGAGCTGGGGCGCCAATTCGCGGTAGGATAGCGAACGGTTGCCTTCCTGCTCGATGCGCCGCCACGAGCCCAGGTGCATTTCATAAATCGCCATCGGTTTGTCGAGGCGATTGCGCTGGTGGCGGCTGGCCATCCATTCGCGATCACCCCACGTGTAATCGAGATCCCAAACGATGGAAGCGGTTTTCGGCGGCACTTCGTTGAATATCGACAGCGGGTCGGCTTTATCGACTCGGTAACCGTTGAACCGCGAGACGATGCGATATTTGTAAAGAGCCCCCTTGCCCATGTCGGGAAAAAACCCTTCCCATATGCCGGATTGGCCCTTGGGCATAAGCGCGTGGCTATCCCGATGCCACTGATTGAAATCACCCATGACGAAAACCTGCTCGGCATCAGGCGCCCAAACGGCGAAATAGGTGCCGGTGTTTTCTCCGGCAATGAGGTGAGCGCCGAGCTTCTCGTAAAGGCGAAAGTGGCTGCCTTGATTAAAAAGATAGAGATC
>JBEVIO010000416.1:0-3036 GCA_040510635.1 Binatia bacterium
TCGCTTACGACCCGAAAGATCCAGGCAGCGCGGTGGAGCTTTTCGCTGCTGCGCTCAAGCTAACTCTGGATTCACAAAATGAAGACAGCCCGGTTTATCAATTGTTGCCCGCATTAAAGCCGGCGGATCCGAATACGGTTCTGGTCGTCCCGCTGGATTTTCGTGAAGAGGTTGAGCGGGTTGAGGCAGCCAAGAATTGCGGCGATCTGCAACTATTGGCTGCTGAGGTCGACGGCTTTGTCTGGCGAGTCGCCGGCTTGCGCATGATCGGCCAGGCTCAGTTTCGCCTGAAAGACTGGCCGGGCGCCAAGGTCACTTGGACCGCGGTACGCGAGTATGACGACATGGACGTGGAAGCCAACACGCTGCTCGGCACGATTTTTCAACGCCTCGGCGATCTGGTGAGCTCCGATCAAGCCGTTGAACGCGCCCTGAAGAACAGAGAGATCGCCGCGCCAGCCCGGGCCGAGATCCGCGCCTTGATGGGGCGAAATGCAAAGAATCAATGGGAGCAGACCTGGGCAAACTTGAGCGATGAAGCGACGGCGCAGAAAGCGGCTTTGGCATCGCCGTATTTGGAAAAATCTTTCGAGCTTTACCGGGTGGGCTTTATCGAGGACCGCAATCATTTTTATTCGGGCTTAAATGCTTTGGCGATGGTGACGATGATGGTTGAGCTGGCCCAACGTCAAGCGAGCATTTGGCAAGACAATTTCGATTCTGAAGAAGATGCCAATCAAAGATTGCAGAAGCTCAAGGAACTGCGCAACGACCTCGCCGCGGGTGTGCGGCTGGCGATCGAGTCCAAGCAAACGGCCTTGCAACGCAGCGGTAAAAGCGATGTGTGGGTCGATATCAGCACCGCGGATCTCATTTGTTTGACCTCCGCGCGACCGAATCGGGTCGCCCAGTCCTACAAGAAGGCGCTCACCGTCGCTTCGGATCAAGCGCGCGACGCCGTCCGGAGACAACTGCTGCTCTATCAGCGTCTCGGGATACTAAAGGAGAATATTCAAGCCGGTCTCGATAGCATCGCGCCGGTGGCGGCGCAGGTCCAGGAAGCGCCGCCGCGGGTGATTTTGTTTACCGGCCACCGGATCGACGCGCCTGGTCGCCCGACGCCGCGCTTTCCGGCCGCCAAGGAAGAGCAGGCACGCGCGATGATCCGCGATGCAGTCACGAACATCAAGGCCAAAACTGATGGCAAGCTACTGGGCATCTCCGGCGGTGCCGCCGGCGGCGATATTTTGTTTCACGAAGTCTGCGAAGAATTGAACATCCCGAGCCAAATGTATCTGGTGCTGCCGAGAAACGATTACATCAAGGCTTCGGTGGCGGACAGTGGCCCGGGTTGGGTGGAACGCTTCAATCGATTCTACGACAAGCTCAAAGCCAAAGTCTTGTCCGATTCAGATCGCTTGCCGCGCTGGTTGCGCGCTAAAAAAGACTACAGCATCTGGCAGCGTTCCAACCTCTGGATGCTGCACAATGCACTTTACATCTCGCAGGAGCATCTGACGCTGATGGCTTTGTGGAACGGCAGCAGCGGCGACGGTCCCGGCGGCACCGAGGATATGGTGAAGCGGGCGGTGGACCGTGGCGCCACTTTTATTCATCTCGATACCCGCAAACTGATCGAATAAAAGGAAAGGATTTTCTCCTGAGGTCGGCAATGACGAATCCGGCTTATCGCGGCTCGGTTATAAAGATTATCCATATTGCTCTCGCTTTCTGGTTGGCGTCGGCCGGAGGCGCGATGGCCGCCGGGCCGCTCGTCGTCGGTTATTCGGCGGTGACGTCGGTGTTTTTGCCTTTTTGGATCGGCAAGGAAAATGGCTTCTACAAGAAAGAAGGTCTCGATACCCAACTCGTGTACATCGCCAGCTCGACGACCATGGCCCAGGCGATGTTCGCGCGACAGGTGGCAATTTCGACGGTCAACAGCGGCAGTGTCGTCACCAGCACATTACAGGGCGGCGATCTGGTGCTCATCGGCGCGGTCATGAACGCCGCGGCTTTTTACATCATGACCCGGCCGGAGGTCGCCAACGTTCAGGATCTCAAAGGCAAGAAAATCGGGGTCACGCGATTGGGCTCGTCTTCCGACTTCGCGATTCGCGAGTATCTGCAAAAAAACAAACTGCAACCCAACCGCGACGTCAGCATTGTCCAGGTAGGCGGGATGACTGAACTGGCGGCGGCATTGAACAACGGTTCGATCAGCGCGGCGCCGCTGTCGTCGCCCAGTTCTCACATCGCCGAGCAAAAGGGTAATAGAGTCATTGCCAATCTGGCCAACGAAGGAATTTACTTTGTCATTGCCGGTCTGACGACGACGCGCCGATTCCTGCGCGAGCAGCGCAGTGAGGCCAAGGCCTTTCTGCGTGCCTTCGGCAGGGCGACGCATTTCATGTTTCAACAACCGGACGCGGCTAAAAAGATTCTGACGAAATACGCCAAGATCGACGGCCCAGGCATGCTCGACGGTAGTCTAAAATACGCCCACGACTTCACGGAAAAAATTCCGCTGGTGAAGCGGGAAGGGGTGCAAGTCGTGCTCGATCAAGAAGCCACGAAGAACTCTCAAGCGAAAGAAGCGGGCGCCGAGCGATTCTACGACAACGCTCTGGTGCAGGAGCTGATCGACGAAGGATTCTACAAATCGCTCTGGGGCAAGTGAAAGAGAGAGAAACCGCGATGAACTACGTGCCGATCGATGCCGATGGACATGTGATGGAAACCGACGACGAGCTGCGCCGTTATCTGCCCGCGCCGTTTGAAGGACGGCGCGCGTTGACTGCGCTGTTCCCATCGTTGGACGGCTGGCCGCGCAGCACGCGCAAGGTGCCCGACAATACGCCGTGTTTGCAAAAGTGGCGCATGTTTTTGGACGGCTCAGGCGTCGCCGGATCGGTGCTCTATCCGACGATGGGATTGGCGATGGCGCACATCAAAGACGTAAAGTGGGCGGCGGTGATGGCGCGCTGCTACAACGATTATCTTTACGGCGAGTATCTTGAGAAGGAACCGCAGCGT
>JBEVIO010000417.1:0-7423 GCA_040510635.1 Binatia bacterium
CCGAAGCGGCACTACGTTGCCTTGCGGCGCGAGCTCCGACGGATCTTTTCTCACGCACAGCTCGACGGTGTTGCCGTCCGGATCAAGGACGAAGAGCGATGCTTGGAGCGGGCTCGATGCGGGATAATCGATGCGCTGGCAAGCCAATTTTTGCTTTTCGGTTGCTTGACACGCCGCCGAGAGATCGGCGGCGGCGACTTCGAACGCCCACACCACGCCTTCGAGCGCTCGCACCGGCTTCGCCAAGCGGAAATCCTGCAAGGCGAGGCCAAAGCCGGGATGATTGGCGACCGCAAAGAAGACGATCAGCGGCACCTCGCGATTGAGACCGCGCGCGTTCATATTCGTCAGAAACTCGAGCCGAGCGCCCATGAAGCCCGACCAAAAACGAAAAGCGCGGCCGAGATCGTTGGACGGCAAAACGCCATGATCGATGCGCGCGATCGTGACCGATAAATTTTTTGTCGACATTTTTCTTTCGCCTCTTCACAATTTCACTTGGCTATTATAAACCGGGCTGGCAAAAGTCAATCGAGGGAAAACGCCGATGATGATCGCCGAAATCATTTTGCTCGTCCAGCAGAATCAAGCGCCGTCTCTGTGCGGCGATCCGCATTGACTGAGGCGGGTTGCTGCCAATGCTCTTTCTTGGCGGAAGTTGGCATTATTATGCTATGGATTTTCTAACGGAGTGAAGGCAATCAAGCGGGATCGACCTGTGTCTACAGAGGAACAGAAAGTTTACCTACTGCGCCACGGCGAAACCGAGTGGAGTCTCAATGGCCGACACACGGGCGTCACCGATATTCCACTGACCGAAAACGGACGAATAGCCGCGCGGCTTCTCAAACCGATTCTGGCCAAGGTCACCTTTACATTGGTCCTCACGAGTCCGCTCCAGCGCGCCCGCGAAACCTGCGAACTCGCTGGGCTTGGCCAATTTGCCAATGTCGAGCCTGACTTGATCGAGTGGAACTATGGCGAGTACGAGGGACTCACGACGGAACAGATTCGCTCGACGCGGCCGGGTTGGTCGGTTTTTCGCGACGGCTGTCCGGGCGGCGAGTCGCCGGAACAGGTCGGCGCGCGCGCCGATCGCGTTATCACCAAGGTTCGCACCGCAGCGGGAAACGTCGCCTTGTTCGGCCACGGCCATTTTACTCGCGTTATCGCGGCGCGCTGGATCAACTTATCGGCAAACTATGGCGAGAATTTCTTGCTCGACACCGCGACGCTGAATATCTTGAGTTATTACCGCGAATCACCGGCATTTCAGATTTGGAACGCGCCGATCGCGCGGTAAATTCCTCCAGCTTGCCGGTCATGAGTTCTCGCTCGCCCTCGAGAAAGCCTTACAAAAAGCGCCGCGAATCGCCATGCCCATCGATCAACCAGCCGAATGAAATAAACCCGAAGTGAAACAATTGAAAAAATTTCTCAGGCAACGTGTCGCGTTTTTTGCCGGGAAACTTTGACCGTTCTGTGGATTGTAGTGCGGCGACAAGTGCGTGGCACGCTCATGCGGTCGGATCTCTTGGTCGGGAAATCTGTTACTCAATAGAAGGCGGCCGGTGAACAGCCGTTCGGCGCGGCTAATTTTGTAATTTGCCTTTATAGACTTTAGAACCGGCCGTCTTTTTCTAATTTTCTCACTGCGCTGTCGTCGACCAAGTCCTCGGCTTTAAGACGGCGGATTTTTTCGTTGTTCATGCCCAGCAAACGAATGACGTTGCGGATGCCGTCGACGCTGGGATAAATCTTTTTCTCGTAAAGTCCGGCCATGCTGTGATAGCCCTCTTCGGCATCTTCGACGCGCGGCAGCCGCATGCCTTTGGCGACGGCCTTCATGACATCGGCTTTGTTCGCCGGGTTGCGAATGAATGCCACCGCATCGAGAAGACCTTTCAATACACTTTCCGCTGTTGCCGGCGACGACTTCATGAAACTACGGCGGGCCAGGAGTCCCGATCCTTGATACGGAATGGGCAGTTTTTCGATATCGGCCAAGACGCGGTAGCCTTTGTTCTGTAAGTTCTGGCCGTGCGCGTATCCAACAACCACAGCATCTACGGTGCCGGCCATGAAGCCTTGCACCATGACGGATTGATCGCCGAGCGATCTGAATTGTATTTTGTCTCGTTCCGGCACAAGACCCCAGTGGTCGAGCGTAAGCATGGTAAATATCCAGCCGCCGCCGCTCAAACTGTTGACGCCGATATATTTACCTTTCAGTTCAGCCGGGCTTGTGATTTTTGGATTGGCAACGAACATGCCGGTGAGTCGGTTGATGAAACCGGCGACAAAAACCAAGTCTGCTCCTTCGGCGATGGCGCCGAGATTGGCACCCGACACCGATCCCCAGTGGAACTGTGTCTCGCCGGAGCTCAGCGCGGCCATGCCTACCGGTCCGTTGCGCACCTGCACGAACGATACGTCGACCCCATACTTGCGAAAAAAGCCATGCTCCTGCGCAACGTAAATCGCTCCTTCTCGCTCGCTGACTGATCCGCTGGTCATGATGACTTTATTCAATGGCGTCGCCGCACGAACTGATGGACAGCTAAAGAAGAATAAGGAGAGAATAGAAATGATCAATCGCGTTTTCATTCTGAAGCACTTTCCGGTGCGTCCGTGACACAAAGCATTCGATCTGTAATCATCGCCTAGTTCACCGCGAAGCAGTAAAACAAACCGTTGCCGCCCGAGCTGCGTAATCCTTCTTGGCTGCATCCCCCGCTGGCATCTATGCCGCGGGAGGGATGCGCCTGAATTCCATGACTTGGAAGATTCGCCCTCGCCGCGGCCTTGGCGGTTGTGGTGCCCGAGCATGGCGGTGCCGGTGGTGCTGCTGGTCCAATTACGGCAGGTCATGTCTTCACTCCCCGAGAACGCGCGACCATCGGGCTGAAAGCCGGTGAGGATGTCGTGCATGTTCGGTTTGTCGCCGCTTGCGTTGATGGTCTCGCCCTTCTCGCTGAGCCCGGTCTCTTTGTTGATCTTATTGTTGTTGCTGTGCAGATCGTCGACGTCTTTCGCGATGACGACGCCTTTGGTGTTTTGCCAGGGCCCTTTACCGATGCGATCCCGCGCATTGACGGCGGGCTTGCCATCGGCTGCGCTAGTGCTCAAGTAAGCGTGCCAGGTTCGGTCGCCGGCGCCGACCGCTTGCGCCAGGGCTTGGCAGTGTTTGTCTGCGCCCGCCAACCCGCCCAAGTCGGCGCCTTTTCCCGAGCCGACACTGGTGATGAAAAAGGTCATGTTGTTTTTTGGTTCTTGCGACCTGGCGATCCAGCTCAGCGACAGCAGCATAACTAAAACGGTTAGGGAGACCCCCATAGTGTTTTTCATTGTGGCCCTCCTTTTCTTGGTGGGTGAAAACAATTATTTACCTCGACAATGCAATTTCGCACTTCGCGAAAGCGAAATACGAACGCGATTCACGAAAGTGCGTATCACGCGCGACGTGTATATCACACCACCGATCGGACAATGAAGCGGCGCACGGGCAAGAGCCGTCAACTTTAATAGGGAGTTCGTTGCTTGAATGGGAAGTAAGGGGATCCGTTAGCGCATGAATGCTTAGGGCGCTGGCCGCGCCGATGCTTATCGCTATCGATCCTTGCGCGATTCTGCGAGGATCTCTTTTAAAATTCTGAAATCAGCGATTTTGGCGAGGGGTACTTTTTCCGGCACC
The DNA here is from genome assembly GCA_040510635.1 of Binatia bacterium. Lineage (GTDB taxonomy): Bacteria > Desulfobacterota > Binatia > UBA9968 > UBA9968 > DP-20. The sequence goes on from JBEVIO010000417.1 coordinate 3,695, forward strand.
TTGAGAGCCTGTCTTTGTTGTTCGACCACCGACTCTAAGAAGGGCTCCGGCACCCAGCCTTCGGGACTCAATGAAGAGACGTAGGCATCATACGCCCCGGCGGCTATAGCGCTGTCAACCTTCAGCCAGTCGGATATGATCTTAACAGTGTCGTTCTTTCTGGTGCGAATGAAGTCGTGGCCCCTTAGAGTCGCCCGAACAACCTGTTTGATCTGTTGCGCTTGGCTCTGCAGTTTATCGCTATGAACGCCCAGACCTGCCGGCGGTGGAAACGCGATTCGCGCATCGACGATCTCAGGCACCTCGCTGGCGCCGATGAGACGTCTGAAACCCACTTTTTCCGCCTGCACGCTGAACGGGGGCGGCAGCACGGCGCCGTCCATTCTACCTAGGGAGAGAGCGTTCAGGCGGCTGCTGCTTTCGCTGATCAGTAGGATTTTAACGTCCTTTTCGGTCAACTTGGCATGCACCATAATGGCGCGAAGAATCCCCTCCGTTGTTCCGGTGGCGACACCGATGATTTTTTCTTTGATCTCCGGCGGAGTTTTGATTTCAGGCTTCACAATAAGCGCATGAGGCGGAGTGCGCAAAGAATACATGACGACCTTGAGCGGCAGCCCTCTTACGGCGCTGGCTAGCACGGAACCGGTTGAGGCCGCGTAGTCGATCTCCTTGTTCAGCAAGGCAATCATCGCTACCGGATTGCTGATCCGAATGAGCTCCACCTCCAGCCCCTCGGACTGAAACAAGCGCTGCGACTGCGCTACCTTCAAAGATAGAAACGAAATGGAAAAGTCGGGCAGGCCGATTTTGACTTTGTCGCCACTCTGCGGAAAGGAAGCATTCGGCTTGGCAAGCGATGCGGCCAACAGTAAGGCCGCGGCCAACAAAATCCCGGAGCGTTTATAGCGAAGTGTAAAATAGATCGACTGAAGCATGTCTCAGTTGCCGGAGCAGTTGGTCGCCCGGTTCACGTTGATTATTCGAGCGCATAACGTGGCCGGATGCTGATCTTTTCCAGTTTTTCGATGTGGCGCATAAAGCGATACTTGTCTTCGATGCCGTCGCTTTCTTTAGCGCGCTCGGGCGGAATGTCTTTGAACAGTCCTGGCTCGATCTTTGCCACGAGCAGCCCCACTTGGCCGTCCGAAAGCATCTTGGTCGCAGACTCAAAAAAATTCTCAATCTCCCTGACGGTCGCCGTGCAAGGAATGCCGGAGCCTTCCGCTATTCGCTCGAGGTCGACGCGCCCGCTCGTGTGGGTCGGCGGCCCTCCGACGACGCCCTCGTAGCGCTCGTTGTCGAGAACGATAATCGTCAAGTTAGGCGGCAATTCCTTGCCGACGGTGCAGAGGGCGCCGAGGTTGAACAGCACACCGCCATCGGTATCGAGTGCCACTACGCGCCGGTGCGGGAGATTCAGCGCCACCCCCAACGCAAAGGGAGTTGCGCAGCCCAGCAAATCGGCGAACATCGTGCCGTTGCTCGGCATGAGCGAATACCATTCCGGCTTCACCCCTCCGATCGATGTCACCACCAGATCCTCGGCGGTCACCAAGCGGGCCAACTGTTTCAACAGTTCGTAGCGTTTCATTTGCCTTCGTCAACGAGTGGTGTTCGAAAGACTACCGCCGTGTGGTAGAGACTGCTGATTCCGTGGACAACGGCGCGGCCGATCGCGGGAACGATCTGTTCCTCCCGGTCGATGATCCAGTAGGGAATTCTCAGCGCTTTCAGAATCGGTTCCATGGTCATGCCGTGATTGACGCCCCAATGAAAACGTTCGCCGAGGTCGCCCCGATACCCCATCAGCATGGTTACCGGCACGCCGTTGACCAAGCCCAACCGAGCCAAAGCTTCGCAGGCTGCGCGCAAACCAGAATTCTCCATGACCAGAACGGATCTACCGCCGGTGATCCATGTTCCCGCTGCCACCGAGGCCCCTTCCGCTTCGTTGGTCACGGCGACGTACCTGATGTCGGGATCTTTTTCGGCGGCTACGTACACTCCGGCGAGCATCGAGTCGGGCAAGCCGACGACGAAGCGCACGTGCGCGCGTTATACTCCTTCGATAACCAGAGAAGCGAGGCGTGATTCCATTTCGGATCTTTAGAGCGATTTACCATGACATATCCGAATGTCATCCACACAACAAGTACTTTGAGTTGCATGGACATGAGAATCGATGATCATAAACGCTCCTCCTTTTGCCCTATGCGATATCGCTGTGGACTGAATCTTACGTCCTTCGCGAATCACTCCCTTGACGCCATAGCCCGGAGTTAATAAGTATCGCTGTGCCCGTGATTCGCTAGGAGCGCCGGATGCACATCCGCAGAAAACTTTCTATTTTTTTGTTAATGCTTGTGCTTCCCTCGCTGAGTTATGCGGCGGAAGCGCCGATCAAATTGCGTGTTGCCTATCCAACTTTGACGGCCAGCTACGCCGTGGCCTGGGTAGCCAAGGAAGAAAATCTTTTCAGAAAAAACGGCCTGGATGTTGAATTGCTCTTCATTCAGAGCTCGCCGATTCTGGTCGCGGCCATGCTCGCGGGGAACGCGCCCATCGGATTGACCAGCGGAGCTCCGGCTGTGTCGAGTAATCTGAGTGGAAGCGATCTGGTTTTGATCGCAAGCCTGAGTAATGTTTCGGGGATCGCCTATCTCGTCGCATCGCCAAAGGTTGCCAGTCCAACGGAACTCAAAGGAAAGATCATCGGCATCGATCGGTTCGGCGGAACTGGCGATTTTATCCTGCGGCGAGCTCTTAGAAAGTTGGCGATCGATCCCGACAAGGACGTGACGCTCCGCCAGGTCGGCCAGTCGCCCGTTCGGTTGGCGGCGCTCCAGGCGGGCTCCATCGATGCGACCACGATCACCGTGGAAGACAAGCTGGCGGCGGAGAAATTCAGGCTCAAGATTCTGATCGATATACCGAAGCTCGGCATCGAGGTTTTGAGCTCAGGAGTAGTGACAACCAGGTCTTTTATCAAACGAGAAGAAGAGACGGTTCGGAAATTCATGAGATCGATCATCGAGGGCATTCACTATTATCGGGCGCACAAGGGTAGAAGCATCGAGATCATGTCGAAGTACATGAAAATCGCCGACTCTCGGCTGATTGAGATCGGCTATGATTTCAACGCCCAGACATACCGGCAGAAACCGTATCCGTTCGTTCAGGGAATACAATTGGTTCTGGAGCAACTCGCTTCAACCAATCCCGCCGCGAAAACGGCAGATCCCGATCGCTTCATCGATGGGAGATTTGTCAAAGAATTCGACGATAGCGGCTTCATCGATCGCCTCAGATAGCTTAACAGTTTCGTTGCCTGAGCGATCATTAGCTCCGCGGGTGCTTTTCTCAAGTGAGCGATCGCTGCGCGGCGTGTTGCGCGGCCATGAAGCCAAACGTCATTCCACCCGCAAGATTCAATCCTGCCTGGTAACCGACGCCGACGTGCAATGAGGCGGCCACATCGCCGCACGCGTACAAACCTGCAACGGCATGGCCGCGCAGATGGATCACTTGACCGCTGCCGTTAGTCAATAATCCAACTGAATGACCGGAAATCGGCTTCAGCTCTATGGCGAAGAAGGGAGGTTGTGAGAGAGAACCGAGATTGGCGTTTTTCTGTTTCAGATCTCCTGACGCCTGTTGCGACCAAGGCATGCGGCCACGTTGAAAATCTTCGTCATGGCCGGCGGCGACAAAGCGGTTGAAACGTTC
>JBEVIO010000418.1:0-3598 GCA_040510635.1 Binatia bacterium
CTTTGCCCACGATTCCGTTGTCGGACAATTTTCATCCCAACACTTCCCGTCCTCGCCTAAGCTCTACAACACCGGCAGATAAGCATTCAAGCACAATGACCGCCGACGCACATCGAGGACCTTTTCAAACGGCCATTTTCACTCTGCAAAGGTAATTTTTACGGTGCCGGTCAACGTCAGTCCTGGAACGGCTGAGCCAAATTCGAATGGTTAGGTCCCTTTTACCCGCTGGCATATTGGTTGCTCTAGTCGCTGTGCAACCAAATGGAACGAAGAGAAAATAGATTGGGAGGCATAATGCGAAATCAGACGACAAACGGCAAGTTTTCCAAGTGGGCAATCATCCTCGCCGTCGCCGCGGCTACAACCGCTGGTTGTGCCGGCGGGCCACTCACGACTCGAGAAAAGGGCGCTGGCATCGGCGCTGTCGGCGGCGCCGCCGCGGGCGGATTGATCGGCAGCGCATTCGGCCGTGCGGGCATGGGCGCGGCCATTGGCGCTGGTACCGGATTGGGCGCAGGCGCTTTGGTGGGCGACTACATGCAAGGACAAGAACAAGCCGAGTACCAGTACAATCAGCAACAGATCCAACAGAACCAACGCGTCATCGACCAAAATCGCCAGAATACCGGGCGATTGCAGCGTCCCGAATATTAACCGAACGAAAGAAACAAAATATTAACGTGCGTAACAAAGGAGTACGTAGATGAATCGCTCAAAAGTTTTTGTCCTGGGAGGGTTACTTTCCGCAACCTTATTGATGCCCGCTCTGCCTGCGTTGGCGGACCCGAAAGGCAAGTCCGAACACCAGGAACGGGAAAATCATGGGCAACACAAAGGCTGGGAAAAACATCAAGCCAAAAAATTCGACCACGACCAGCGTGACCGACGCTCTTACCGGCATCCCGATCCGCGCCAGTATCATCGCAATGTTCGCTATGACAACCGCGGCCATCACAACAAGGCTGAGATTCGCCAGGACTTCAAAGACATTCACGGCACCCGCAAAGAGATTCGCGGCGATCGTGTGGAGCTACGCAAAGATCACATGGAGTTGAGAAAGGACCGCGCCGAGTTGCGCCGGGACCTTCGAAACGGCGCCAGCAAAACCGAAATCATGAAGGACCGCCGGGAGATTCGCGGCGATCTCAAAGAGATATCCAAGGACCGCGCCGAGCTGCGCCAAGATCAAGCGAAATTGGACGCGCAACGACGCGAGCTAAAGAGCGACTTGGCGAAGAGATAACTTACCCGCTCATGCCCGCCGGATCGTCCAGCAAGGGACGGTCCGGCGCTGCGTTGAATAGCTTCAGTCTCCCCTTCCGCATTCCTTTTCCGCCGCCTTTTATCCCGCGCGCAGCTTCTTATTATTTTCCAAGATTTTTTATCGCCGCTCAACGGATAGCTTCCAGGTTGTGATTCCAACCAACCGCGACTATTGTAGGTCCACTCACCGAGGAGGATCGACAACTGTATGACCACTAAGCGATACAACGCCGGGATCCAGCGCGCCAAAGGACTGCTGGAAATCGCCGCCGGACTTTACGACAGTTCGCTTTCCTATCAAACCAAACGCGCCGCAGAGGGCATGCTGCAAACAGATACCGATCTCGGCCGCGTGCTCAGGCTTTCTCTCGACACGAAGAAATCCGAAACCCGGCCGGAAGTCTCGATTTCCTTCACAACCGGCAGCTTTCGCGAAATCATCGCGGTCGCCGAGGGAAAATATTCACTGGCGTGGGTAAACCCATCGGTATTATTGACCCTGGCCTATCGCGGCACAGGCCCCTTCCCCAAACGGCTGCCGCTCAGGACCGTCGCTGTTTTTCCCTCCTACGACATCATGGGTTTTGCCGTTCATGCATCGACAGGAATCACATCCTTGTCACAGATCGGCAAGGAACGCATTCCGCTGCGCCTGTCCACCGGCGTGATACCCAAAAGTCCGCTAACCGGAAATGCGACGATGTTCACGGTCTCGGCGGTTTTGGCCGCGGCGGGTTTTTCGCTCGCCGAACTGCGCCGGTGGGGCGCTAAACTTCATAGCGCGCCGCGGCCAAGCGATCCGAGCCGGCGTAAGGGGATTGAGACAGGCACCATCAACGCGATCTTCGATGAAGGCATCAAGAGCTGGGGACATACTGCCTTGGACCACGGTTTTCGCTTTTTACCCATCGACGGCATCGTGCTAAAACACATGAAAGCGCTCGGTTATCGGCCCGCGATGATGACCAAGACGCGCTTTAACCGCCTTGCTGAAGATGTGCCGACGCTCGATTTCAGCGGCTGGCCCATGATCGTTCATGCGGATATGCCGAATAAAGTCGCCTATGCGCTCTGCGAAGCAATCGAAAAGCGTCGGGAGCTGATCCCCACCGACAACTATAAGAAACTCCGCGTAGCGCAACTGTGCGCCAATGACGAAGAAGCGCCCTATGACGTGCCCCTACATGCTGGCGCTAGACGCTTTTACCGGGAACACGGCAATCTGAAATAGAATCTTGCGCCGCGAGGTTGCCGCCAACTTCCCTTCTATAGTAATAACAACGCCGTCCCTAATGGCTGCGGCCCGAATCAAAGGAACAGGCGCCAAATCGATTGGGAGGCGAAGATGAACACGCAAGTGCCATTGCCCCTCTATAACGCAGCGGCGGATCTGATCGAGCGAAACTTGGTCGGTCGTCCGAACAAGACCGCCTACGTCGACGATAGCGGCAACCACAGCTTCGCCGAGCTCGGCGAACGCATCAATCGCTGCGCCAACGCGCTGACAAACCTCGGCTTAGCGCTGGAAACACGCATCTTGGTGTGCTTGCTCGACACGATCGACTTCCCTGCCGCGTTTCTCGGCGCGATCAAAGCGGGGCTTGTTCCGGTCGCCGTCAACACGCTGCTCACTGGCGACGATTTTGATTTCATGCTGCGCGACAGCCGCGCTCAGGCGTTGATCGTCTCCGAAGCGTTGCTGCCGGTGTTTCAGCCGATCCTAGGCGATCAGCCATTCCTCAAACATAGCGTGGTCGCTGGAACGAACGGCTCGGCGCATCCACGCCTCTCCGATCTGATGGCCAGCGCGGCTACCGATTTTGCGGTCGCGCCGACGCGCCCCGACGACGCTTGCTTCTGGCTCTATTCCTCCGGCTCCACCGGAACGCCCAAGGGAGTCGTGCATGTGCAGACAAGCCTGATGCGCACTGCCGAGCTCTATGGCCAGCCGATTCTCGGCATTGAGGAAAACGATGTGGTCTTTTCTGCGGCAAAACTGTTCTTTGCTTATGGCCTGGGGAATGCCCTGACCTTTCCGCTCTCGGTGGGCGCCACCACCATCCTGCTCAGCGACCGGCCGACTCCGCAAGCGGTTTGCCGCGTGCTGCGCGAGCATCGGCCGACGATTTTTTATGGCGTGCCGACGCTTTATAGCGCGCTTTTATCGTGTCCCGAGCTGCCGAAACGCGCGGAACTCAACCTGCGCCGTTGCACCTCGGCGGGCGAGGCCCTGCCGCCCGAGGTCGGACGGCGCTGGCGCGAATGCACCGGTGTCGACATTCTCGACGGCCTGGGCTCGACCGAAATGCTCCATATCTTTTTGTCCAACCGC
>JBEVIO010000419.1:0-3059 GCA_040510635.1 Binatia bacterium
GGGGACTCCGCACGCTGCTTTGCTATTTTGTTCTTCGCGGCAATGTGTTGGTTCTCTATTCTGATCGCGATCCGTCATACAAAACTTCGGAACCTTTCCATCAGCGCTACGAAATCCTTGATCGATTCTTCCTGAAAAATCACGAAGAAGATCTCGCTGGCGCCGAGTTTCTTCACGGCATCGATGTCGCTTCTAACTTGATCCTCTGAGCCGGTGAAAATGGCGCGGTCCGCGCCGAGCGATTTTTCCGAGATATCGATGTTAGCGCCTACGATGACTTCGATAGATTGCGGATCGCGGCCAGCCCCCTTGGCGAACTGGTGTAGCTGCGCGATCATAGCCGTCATGCCGTCTAGCGGGATGGCGATGGGCATCCAGCCGTTGGCGAAAGCCGCGGTGCGCTTCAGCGCGGCGGGCGCAAAGGCGGCGAGATAAATCGGTGGATGCGGTTTTTGCACCGGCTTGGCGCCGATGATCGAGCGCGGCACGGTGAAATAGTTGCCGTGAAACTCCACCGGGTCTTCGGTCCAAATGGTCTTGAGCGCCGCCAGGAATTCATCGGCGCGCGCGCCGCGTTCCTTTGGGTTCGCGCCCGCGGCTGCGAATTCGTCCGCCGACCAGCCGAGACCGAAGCCGGCGCGCAGCCGTCCGTTGGAAAGAATGTCTAGCGTGGTTAATCGCCGCGCGAGGGTGGTCGGGTTGTAAAAGGGGATGTCGAGGACGCTCGTGCCCAAGCCGATCCGCGTCGTGTGCGCGGCGACAAAGGTGAGGGTATCGAGAGGATCTAAGACTCGCTTATAGACCTGCGGCAACGAGCCATCCGCTGTGACCGGATATTTGGTTCGCGGCTTGACCGGATACAAAAGCCGATCGGCAACCCAGAGCGTGTCGTAGCCTAATTGTTCGGCTGCCTTTGCCGCTTGAATCAAGTTATCGGGTTGGGACAAATGGCCCATGCTCGGAAGCGTCACTCCAACACGCATGGCAGCCTCCTATTCGATCAGGTTCAATTTCGCCAAATCAAATCAGCTCGCGGCTTCCTGAGCCACCACCGGCAGAGCGATTTTTTGCGACTGGCGCAGCAGCGTGAGCTCACAGCTCGAACCGATGCGCGCTTCGGTTAAAATCTTGTGCAGATCATCGACCGAGCGCACCGGCGCGCCATCGAGAGCGATAATCACGTCGCCGTGGCTGAGTCCGGCGCGCTCGGCCGGGCTCTGTTTTTCAACGGAGATGACCAGCACGCCGGCTTCCGTCTTGAGCTGCTGTGAACGCACGACGATGCGCGGGATCGTGACATTCTGTCCGCCCAGGCCAAGATAGGCGCGACGAATTTTTCCATCCTTGATCAATCGGGCCGCGACAAACTTCGCGGTGTTGATCGCGACGGCAAAACAAAGCCCCTGGGCCGGCAGAATCACGGCGGTGTTGACACCGATCACTTCGCCGTTCGAGTTGACCAGAGGACCGCCGGAATTTCCTGGGTTGAGCGCGGCGTCGGTTTGGATGACGTTGTCGATGAGGCGGCCCGAATCGGAGCGAAGCGAACGACCGAGCGCGCTCACCACGCCGGCGGTGACGCTATACTGAAAACCATACGGATTGCCGATCGCGATAGCGAGTTGGCCCACACGAATTTTTTCGGAATCGCCCAGCGGCGCCGCCGCCACCAATCCGCCGGCGGAAATGCGGATCACCGCGACATCGCTCGCGGGATCATCGCCGACCATCGCGGCTTCGAAACGGCGGCCATCGCTCAGGGCCACCGTCAAACGGCTGGTATCGTGAACCACATGGCTGTTGGTCAAGATGAAACCATCTGGTGTGAAAATGAAACCTGAGCCGCTGCCGTGTGCTTCACGCTGCTCGCGGCTTGCCGCGCCGCGGCTTTGAGGGAACGTCTTGGTCGCGTTGATGAAAACCACCGACGGGCTGATCTTTTCGGCGGCTTGAACCACGGCCTTGGAGTAAGCGTCGAGCAAGGAGTCGTCATGCTCGGAAATCGCCGGATTGGCCGGCGTCGGCTGAGGTACGAAATCGTTGTCTAGGATTTTTTTTAAAGCTGGTACTGTCATAATTATTCCTCGGTGCGAAAGATAACCATTGCCGGGTTTTGTGTTAAGTAGGCACCCAGCGGTGCTATAGTATCGATTAAGTAACCGCAGGAGATTTTAATGAGAACGAAGAATGAGGAATGTCCGGCCGAGATCACGCTGGCGATGATCGGCGGCCGCTGGAAAATCCCGCTGATCTTTCATTTAACGGGCGGCGCTAAGCGGTTTTCGGAACTGTCCCGGGCGTTGACGGGCGTGTCGCAGAAAATGTTGACCCAACAGCTCAGAGAAATGGAACGAAACGGACTGGTCGAGAGAAAAGTTTATGCCCAAGTCCCGCCGAAAGTCGAGTACGAGCTCACGCCGCTCGGAAAAAGCCTGAAGCCGGTGGTCGACGCCATGTGCCAATGGGGGGAGCTGCATGGCGCGCAAACGGCGGATCGAGAGGCGCAGCCATGATTGTCAGCACCGGCGTGGACCTTGCCGAGGTCGAACGTATTCAAGCAGCGCTGGAAGATCCGCGCATCGGCAGGCGTTTTCGCGATCGCGTGTTCACCGAGAAAGAGATCGCCTATTGCGAAAAAAAATTGCGCGGCAAATATGAAAGCTATGCCGGCCGATTTGCCGCCAAAGAGGCGGTCATGAAGGCACTCGGCCGAGGCTGGGGCGCAAAAGTGCGCTGGCTCGACATCGAAGTGGCGCGCGCGCGCAGCGGCAAACCAGAAATCGTCTTGCACGACAAGACTGCGCGGCTGGCCGAGGATCTGAAGATCCGCCGTTGGGCCCTGTCGATCACGCACACCCAAGGTCATGGTCTAGCGTTCGTCATTGCTGAAGGCGAGTAAAGAACAAACTTTCTTTCCCCACGAAGCACCCAGTGCGGCTGAGCCGCAACCGAAACTCGGAGTATCTCCCGCAAAGACGCAAAGGGCGCAAAGTTCGGAGATTGAGAGTGAAAATCATTTATAAGAGTTTTTGTCCTTTCCCCATAACCTTGGCGCCTTT
>JBEVIO010000420.1:0-3478 GCA_040510635.1 Binatia bacterium
TCAGCGTCGGCGGCGGCTCGCCCGGTTGGCGCCCGGTCAAATGCCGCGAATAGTTTTCAATGCCCGGACAAAAGCCCATCTCGTCCAATAACTCGAGATCGTAAAGCGTGCGCTGTTCCAAGCGCTGGGCCTCGAGTAGTTTCTGTTGATTGCGCAGTTCCGGGAGACGCTCTTTGAGCTCCTGACGAATGCCCCGGATCGCCTCCTTCATCCGCTCCTGGCCGGTGACATAGTGGCTGGCCGGATAAACCGTCGCTTTGTCGACGCGGCGCAGCAGCTTACCGCGAATCGGATCGATCTCGCCGATCGATTCGATGGTTTCATCGAAAAACTCCAGACGCAACGCCGAGCGGTCTTCATAGGCCGGAAAAATTTCCACAATATCGCCGCGCACGCGAAAAGTGCCGCGGTGAAAGTCGTAATCGCTGCGCTGATATTGGATGTCGACCAGCTTGCGCAGCATCTGATCGCGATTGATCGTCATTCCTTCTTCGAGGTAGACCATCATGTCAAAATACGCTTCCGGCGAACCGAGACCGTAAATGCACGACACGCTGGCGACGATCAACGTATCGCGCCGTTCGAGCAAGGCTTTGGTGGCGGCATGACGCAGCTTGTCGATCTCGTCGTTGATCGATGCGTCTTTTTCGATGAACGTGTCGGTCGACGGCACGTAAGCTTCCGGCTGATAGTAATCGTAGTAACTGACAAAATAACGCACCGCGTTTTCCGGAAACAGCTCGCGAAATTCGTTATACAACTGCGCCGCGAGTGTTTTGTTCGGCGCGATCACCAAGGTTGGCTTATTGACCCGAGCGATCACGTTGGCCATCGTGAAAGTTTTACCGGAACCGGTCACCCCGAGCAGCACCTGATTGCGGCGCTTTTGCTCAAGACCGCTGACCAGTTTCTCGATCGCCTTCGGTTGATCTCCCTGGGGTTCGAACTCTGAAACCAGCCGGAACTGTCCGTTATCTCGATCGCGCAGCTTTTCCATTCAATTATGATTTCGTGAAATTTTCCCGCTCGGCTATTTTAGCGGGCCACCGTAAAGCCGATCAATGTAGCCGCTCTTATCGATCTCATTCAACAAGCGGGCGTCGATGAATTCCTCCGGCCGGTGCTGCGCAAAGCGCGGCTCGCCTTCGGTCAAATGATCGAGCACCGCCTGCACCGCGCTTTCCACCGCATAGGGTTTCGCCGGCATCTTGGCGGCATAGTCCCACGACTCTTCTAGTGCCTCGCGGTCTTTCGTACCCAAAAATTTTGCCAAAATCCGCATCGTCTCTTCTTTACGAGTTTTGAAAAGATGCACGCCGCGCACGATCGCGCGCAGCGCCCGGGTCGCCAGTTGCGGATTTTTTTGCACGAAAGACCGGCGGGTCGCGATCGTCGAGCCTTGGTATTCCAATTTCAGATCGGTGAGGTCCACCATGAAATTCATGCCCGCTTTGCGCGCGAAAAGAGTTCCCGGCGGCGAGAGGATCGTTGCCGTGACCCGTCCGGTCTGCAGCGCGCTCCACATGACGTCATTGGTGCCGAGCGCCAGCATCTTTACGTCTTTGTCCGCGTCCAGGCCCAAATGGCGCAGAGCGAACCGCGCGCTTTTTTCATAAGCGTCGCCCGGACGCTGGATGCCGACGATCTTGCCTTTCAGGTCCTGCGCGCCTTTCACATCCGGCCGAGCGACGAATACCATCGAAGCGTAACGCGAAAAGCCGCCTAGCATCACCACATCTTTGTTTTGCACCGCCACCGGGATCATCAAGTACGCCGACATAATGGCGAGATCGACTTCGTTGGCGACGAGCGCCATCGGCGCGATCGGACCGGCGGTGCGAACGATTTCCGCGTCGATTCCTTCTTCGGCGAAAAATCCCGCTTCCTTGGCGACGAACGGAACCGAATGGGCGACGGCGCGGGCGGCGTAGCCAATGCGGATTTTGTCCGGCCTGGTTTGCGCCATCGCGGTGTCCACGCACCAAGCGATGCCAAACAGCGCGACGAACGCGACCGCAACAATACGGGATTTCAACTGTTAACCTCCGTTAGAGAATCTCTTGGGAATCGAGATCGTGCTAATCTAGGAAGCATAACAAGGCAACCGGATGGGGGCAACGACGATTGCCGGTGCAAGTAGTGAAGTAAGCTCCGCAATGCTGAAAACAATCAAGGCAAAAGCGACACAACTCAAGGGCGAGATCGTCGCGCTTTATCTCGCTGGCCGCGACCCGCGCACGCCATGGTATGCCAAGGCCATGATCGCGGCTGTGGTTGCCTACGCTCTTAGCCCGATCGACTTCATTCCCGATTTCATTCCGATCCTCGGCTACCTCGATGACTTAGTCCTGCTGCCCATCGGTATTTGGCTGGCGATCCGGATGATACCCGCGGAAATCTTACAAGATTGCCGGCAGCGTGCTGTTACGGCTGAATTTCAACTGCCGCGCAATTGGCGCGCCGCTGTCGCCATTTTTTTCTTGTGGGTGACCGCTCTGATCTTGATCCTGTATTTGGTGATGGTCAAACCTGCGATCGATTCGCCATCGGATGCGCGCTTAGGATACTAAAAAGAATGAGATTAGAACGAACGCCGCTTAGCGTCCGTTGCCCCGCCAGATCCGCGCCAGACCTTCCGCGCTCACAGTGACCAAACGGCCCGGTTGGCTGAACATCACTTTGGCGATCGCCGGTGAGATTTCTTTGCCAAAAAGGCAAAGACGCTTGCCGTTTTGCGCCCGCCCATTGGCCCAGTTGGCAAACTCGGCGGGCGAAGGCGGATGACCGATGTCGGCGGCGCATCGGCGTACGATAAATCCGAGCATCATTTTCGCTTCGCTATTAATGAGATTGCGCGCTTCGGCCATCAACTGATTCTATAAAAGATATCCATTTCCGTTGCAACAAATAATCCGCGAATCCGCCAACGCCGCCCTAAGCCCGGCTTCTTGACTGAATAAAGATTATCCCTTGAACCAAAGGCAGTGCGCAGCCTAGAAAAAAAGCGAGCTGACTTTATAGCGGGCTCGCTCTTTCCCGATCACTTTGGCGAATTTTCAATCGACCATATGCGTGGTCGCCTTCAAGTGCTTATCGATGGTGACGTAACCTTTCCACTGATCGACGAACCAGTAACGCACGCCAAACTCGAAGCGCAGCTCCTTCATGTCTCTGTCGAACGGATTGAAGTGCTGGTGGTGCAGCATCCCCGGAGGCACGTGCACTGCGTCGCCTTGGTTCCAATCGTAGCGTTTGCCGCCGATCTCCGAGTAACCGTCGCCCTCGAGCGCATACAGATAGGCTTCCGGATGGGCGTGGCTGTGGCTCTTGGTGTGCGGCAAGTCCACAAAGATCGAGCTGATCGCGACCCCGGTGGCCTTGAAACCGTTCTGCTTGCCGCTGCGGCCCATTAAAAAGTACGTCGCGCCGTGCTTGGACTCGTCGGACTTCTCGTGCTGCTTTTGGTGCATCGCGATGC
>JBEVIO010000421.1:0-4478 GCA_040510635.1 Binatia bacterium
GACTCCGCCGCGCAAGCAAGGGAATTAGGATTGATTGCGCAGAGCACAATCAGCAGCGCGATAAGACCGTCGGCGTTGTTGCGCTCGATTTTTGTTGGCATCGGGGGTTGCGTTCAATCGCGCTTTAAACGTGAAAGAATTCGCCGGCTACGCGATTATTCCGTTCTTTTGGACGGTGAGAGAGAAGTCGCCCTTGCGGATATGGACGTGCCCCAGTTTCTTTTTGCCAAGCTCTTCGACCAGACGCACAAGCGGCTTGCGCGCGAGATATTCCTTCCTCGGCGGCGCGCCTTTTAGGGCATCGACAAACTCGGGACCCGCGTAGAAGCGTAACAGTAATTCTTCGTCCGACAAATGTGGTCCGCCGTATTGTTTGCGCACTTCTTCGAGCGCCGGCTCCGGGTACTCGATTTTTTCAATCTCTCGGGCGCGCGGACGATCGAGAATTTTCGCCTTAACGGCTGAATCCATATGATCGCTGCCTTCTTTGCCCCAGAGACCGAGCGCATATTGAATCACTGGATCCGTGACTTCTTTATATCGCTCGCCCAGAATTACATTGATCGCCGCTTGGCTGCCGACAAACTGCGCGAACGGCGTCACCATGATCGGATAGCCGAGCTCGGCGCGTACCTGCGCGGTTTCTTCCAGCACTTCTTGCAACTTTTCCTCTTTGCCCATCAGCTTGAGCTGATGGCGCAGGTTCGAAATCATACCGCCCGGCACCTGATGGCCGTACCAGGCTTGATCGAATTCGCGCGGGGCGCCCACCGGCAAGCCCTCGCGCTTGGCAATCCACGAGAAGTGCTCGCGCACCGGCGGCAGCGCGTCGAGATTCACCAACGGCTTATATCCTAGCGCCCGCAGGTTGCCCGCTACGTTGAATACCGACGGTTGCGACGAGCCGTTGGCGAGCGGCGGTATCGCGGTATGAACGATGCGCACGCCTTCTTTCACCGCTTCGAGCAGATTGAAAGGCGCCAAGCCGTTGTTGCAGTGGGCGTGAAACTCAAGCGGCGTGTCACCGATGTTTTGTTTGATGAGTCTTACCAATTCGCGCGTGCGATCCGGCGTTAACATGCCGCCGACGTCTTTAAAGCACAGCCGATACGGCTTCAGTGCCGCCGCGTCGCGCGCTTTTTGCGCGTAATACTCGTCGGTATGGCGCGGCGAGATCGAGTAGATCAGGTTCATCACCGTTTCCATGCCGAGCTTTTTAAGTTCTTTCGCTTCTTTTCCCAAAGCTTCGAAGTCGTTCCAAGCGTTGGAAGCGCGGGTTAAATCGATACCGTACTTCGCAACTGTTTGAATCACCAAACGGCGGATGCACTCCGGAATGAACTCGAAGCCGCTGTGCAACCCGCCGTGATAGCGCAGGCGAGTTTTTTTGATCTCTTTGGTTCCAAGCCGCAGCCAATCCCACGGATCTTCTTTGTGCTCGCGAACGAATTTTTTGAAACGCAAGCTCAAGAAAAACTCCATGGAATCGAAGCCCGCCTCGTCCATGTGACGCAACGCCGGCAGCATCATGCCGGTGGTCATGCCATAGGCCCAGAGGCTGATATCGCCATCGCGCAGAGTCGTATCGACGATTCGGATTTCGTCCACGGTTTGATTCACCTCGACGTCTTCATCTGACGTTCACAACGCAGGTTGAATGTCGACCAGATTCATGAGCGCACCGATGTGCTGAGCATCTTTTACGCGCCACCAACTTTCCAGCGCAGTGCGGCTGCGATCTTTGCCCAGTGCTGGTTCCGCCAACGCCATGAATTTGTCTTCGATGTGGTGGTCTTGCATCGGATTGTCGGGATGGCCCAGTGGATTTTCCACTTCGACGAAATGCCGGGCGCCGTCTTGCGTCGTCGCAATCACTCGAATCAAGACTTTTGCCGGCAGCAAAGCTTCGATGGCATCGTCCGGAATCACTTTGATCTTTTGCATCAACGGCCGCAGCGCCGGATCTCGAACGGCCTCGTCGTTGAAAGAAGAAACTCTAATGGGACCGTCAAACAGCGCTCGGGCAAAAATATACGGCAAACTGTGATCTGCCGTTTCGCGCGTCTTGGGATCCCATTTTTCCGGCTCGCTGCCGATCTCGAACCAGGTAAACTTCGAGGTAAAAACCTCAATCTCCTTTAAACTCATCGGATCGATCTTTTCGCGCAGCTCCAGCGCCGCCCACACCGCAGCTTGACCATTAGTTTCGATGGGCCAGTATTTGAGTTGAACCCGCGGCGTCAGATAGACGCCACCTTGGTCGGGAAACGGCGCCAAATCGAACGGGCCGGTGACCTTTTCCCAAAGTCCATTGCGGCCCTCAAACGCGCTGCCGGGCCCGCTCATGCCTTCGGCCGCGAGCAATGCGGCAAAAAGTCCATTGCGCGCGGCATAGGCCGTTGCGACATTTTTCCACGGCGTAAGCTCGCCCGAGCGCGTCACTCGCAACGGCAGATTGGAAGTTGCTGCGATGCCAACCGCATGCGCGGTCACATCGGCGGAAAGTTTCAGCAGATTGCAAACTCCCGCCGCGGTCGCAATGCCGATGGCGTAGCCTTGATCCCAACCGCGCCGGCTGAGCGTCGTGGCATCGCTCAGACGCGCAAAAATCTCGTAAACCACGATCATGCTGGCGAGCAAACTTTTCCCGTCCACTTGCATGCTGCCCGCCAACGCGAGCAGTGCGCCCAGGCAATCGCTCGGATGGCCTCCCGGATAACGATCGTTGAAATCAAAATTGCGAATCATCGCGGTGTTAATGAACGCCGCGGACTCCGCAGGTAAATTATCGCCGAAGCAAAGCACGCGACCGGCATATTTGCCGGGAGCCTGCCCGCTTGCCAGCCTCCGACCGATTTGCGCGGGCTCGCAGTCGAAGGCTCCGAGCGCACAGCCGATCGAATCTATCAGCCGCTGGGTCGCGGCGTGCGCCGCTGCCGCGGTTAAATGGTCGAACCTCGTAGAAGCAGCGTAATTGGCGATCTTGTCAGTGACTGCATCCATGAATTAAACCCAAGGCCGCTACCTACTAATTGGAACTCCTGAGCTGAACGACTGTGCTTACAGAGGACGCGCCTTCACGACCGTCGATGCATCGATGCTGGCGACAGTGGGCCGGCCGCATTTCGCCATGGTAATTTCGATTTCCTCGCGCAGAATCTCGAAAACACGGATAACGCCTTTTTCGCCGTCGACGGCGAGTCCCCAAAAAAGTGGCCGGCCGATGAAGACGGCTTTCGCCCCCAAGGCGATTGCCTTGACGACATCGGCGCCGCGCCGAACACCGCCATCGAGGTAGATTTCCAGCTTACCCTTGGCTGCCGCCACAGCCTCGGCAAGCACTTCGATGGTCGCCAAGGTGTTGTCCAAATGGCGCCCGCCGTGATTGGAAACTATGACGCCATCAGCGCCGACTTCGGCGCAAAGCTCGACGTCCTCGCCGGTCAATACGCCCTTGGCGATAACAGGAAGTTCCGTGGCGGACTTGATCCAGGCTAAGTCACTCCAAGTCGCTGCCGGGTCTGATCCTTCACCCGCTCTGCCTGCGGGCCTCGGCGTCTCCGCATTCGTCTTTGGATAGTTAACGCCGCGCGTCCTGCGATAATTATTGCGAATGTTGCGCTCGCGCTTGGGCGGCCATTGCGAATCCAAGGTGACGATGATCGCCTCATATCCCGCTTCCTTGGCACGGTCGAGCCACTCCTGAGTCATTTCCTTATCGCGGAAGGGATACATCTGGACCCATAAGTGTCCGCGCGCGGCTTTTGCCAGTTCTTCAAAAGACGTATTCGAATTGGCGCTGACGGCCATAATACTGCCGCACGCCGCCGCGGCGCGATAGGTGGCGAGCTCGCCGTCGGGATGGGCGCGCTTGTGGCCACCGCAAGGGGCGATCAAAACCGGCAAGCTCACTTTGGTGCCAAGCACCGTAGTCGACAGATCCAATGCGCTCACGTCGCGCAGCACGCGCGGGCGCAGCGCCCAGGAGGCAAACGCGCGGTGATTCCGATCGACGCTGATCTCGTCCGTGGCACCGCCGGCGATGTAGTCATACTCTTCTTTCGGCAAACGCTCTTTGGCGAATTGCTCGAATTCAAAAAGATTGATCGGTTGTGGGATCGCAGCCATTCTACCTCCGTGGATTGTGTCGATGATCTGAAGAAATCGAGGCGAGATAAATCCATGCAGATAAATTTCGTCTCGATCCAAATACCGGGCTCGTCATGTCATATCTTTTCTTGCGCCGAGCGTCCACGTCTGTCAAACGTACGGCGGTATTTTGACTCAGAAATCGAGAGCTAGTTTTTTACTCGATGCTGGAATCCGCAGTCGATTTAGAATCGGGAGATGTCACTGATGGTCTTTAAACGATAAAGCCCAGCGAGGAGCAACCCCTCGCTGGGCTTGAATCGGCGCCGTTAGATTCTTATTTAAATCTAATAGGGCGGTTTAGTCGGCGCAGGTTTTGCCGCGGGCTT
>JBEVIO010000422.1:0-3059 GCA_040510635.1 Binatia bacterium
GGCAGCGAGGGCCACCGGATGCTCGACAACGTGACCATCGATCCCTTCGGCCGAATCGTGATGGACGAGGACCCGGGCAACCAGGGGCGCGTCTCCAAAATCTGGCTATATCAGATTGCTACGGGCGAGTTCATTGAAGTGGCGCATCATAATCCGAAATTCTTCGATCCGACCATCCTCAACAACAGCTCTTTTATCACCCAGGATGAAGAGTCGTCCGGCATTATCGACGCGAGCGATATCCTCGGTGACGGTTGGTTCCTGCTCGACGTCCAGGCGCATAAAGTGAATACCGGCGACCCGGAGTTAGTCGAAGGCGGCCAACTGTTGGCCATGTTCATCGATCCCAGGATCGGCGCCGGAAAGCGTGGTAAGAAGAACGACGAGGACGGGGAGTAGAAACCCCGTTTTTTGCTGAGCCTCATCGAGGCGGGGTCCCGTCTGCCGGGCCCCGCTTTCTTATCAGTGCTGCGCCAGCAACGGGTGATTTTGTTTCCAATTGCCCTATTTCGCTGCCGCGAATCTTAATCTCCTGTTAATCGTGGGTTAACACCGTGCGTTCATGATTGAGAGCGTTGGAACATCTCTCGATTCACTCACCAATATATCTTGTTCCACCGCAACGCGGCGCTGCCGCTGAAAATGCACAAGAGTTAACTCCCACTTTATTCAGTCTTAACCTCCGCGCGCGAAATATCCGTCAAACAGATAAAGAGGAGGACTTTATGGAGCAAGTAAATCTAAGTTCGGTGATCGAAAACGCGATCACGCGATTTAGCCAGAACCGAGTCGGCGACAAGCCACCGGTCTTTGTGACGCTAGCGCCGGCGCTACCGCAGATTCCATGGAAGGGCTCGGCGTTAAGGCAGTTCCTACAATTTTTCTTGTACGAGTCGCTGCTCACCAGCGACGCCAACGCGCCCATCGAGATTGCCTTGCGTCGCCGCTCGCTGCTCAAGGACCTCACGGCGTTCGTCGGCTTACAACCATCGTATTGGGTTCAGTTGCGCGTTTCCGGCAGGGGCTTGCGAATCGCCGAACAATTTGTCGAGGACCTCTTCACCGAAGTCGGCTACCGCTGCGAAGAATGGATCGGCATGGACGGCTCGGAGGCGCGCCTGGGCATTTTTGGCACCATCGACGCGCCGAAGCTCAAAATGGTTTTTTGCCTGGAATCGAACCGCCACCGCCTGCGCTGCGATCTGCTACTTCCCGTGGTCGACAAATTTCCGGTTCCAGGCCTCTCCGAGGTTATGGCGCAGCGCGCGTAACAGAGAAATTACGAGTGCGTCAAACCGACCTAACAAAGCGAGTTTATCATGCCTCTGAATTTACTTTCGAAGGAGGCTCTATTGAAAGGTTTATCAACGATTTTGGTGCCGACGGATTTGTCGGAGCATTCACGGCGCGCCCTGCTTTACGGCTGTTGGCTTGCGGCAGACGATAAGGCATCCTTGCTAGTCCTGCACGTCGCCAACGAGCTCAATGCTTGGGAGTATCAAACCGACGAGCTCGCGCTGGTCGAGCTGCGTGGTAAAACCTGGCCAGTCGACCGGGTTTTGTCGGAAGGGAATCTCGACTTGGTGCGATTCTTAGAGCCGAGCCTGGCGAGCCTAAAGAAAGCCGCTCGCGTCACCAAGCGCGTTGTTCTGGGTCCCATTGCCGAGCAAATCACCGCCGTAGCCGAAGAAGAAAACGCCGACTTGGTAATCATGTCGCCGCAACGTCATCGCGGCTTGCGCCACCTGCTCTTCGGCGCGATCACGGATCAGGTCACCCGGTTGAGCCCTTGCCCGGTGCTGTCGATCGCTCCGCCGCAGCCTTCCAAGCCGTGGCGCGGAAAATGGGCGCCGCTGCAATTCGCCTGGCCGAGACACAGACCGGCGAATGTTTGACCCGGCGTCCGCCGCACAAACTCGAGTTGGCCTCGAACGGCGCGCATCTGGATCGAGCACAGGGTCAATTTTGTAGACCGCAGGATCGTAGCTTTTCGATAAAAAGGAACGCGCCAGATGATTCATATACCGAGTCGGCCGCCGCCCAAGAAAACCAGATCGCGCAAACAAACACCGGAGGACGCATCGACGTCGGAGACTCACCGCCTCGTTCATGAAATAGTGAATCAACTGAGCGTGATGAATCTCTGCTGCTTTAAGTTTCGCGCGGCGCAAGCGTATTTGCCTCCTTCTTCACTAGCCGACATCGACCGTATGGAAACCGCCGTGGCCGAAATCGCCGCGCTGCTGGGCAATATTGCGAAATCCAAAATACCAAAACCGTTGGACAGCCCATTGTCCGATCCGCGCCAGTCCGAACCGCCACAGGTCCAAGCCCAGCCGAGCAAGGTGTATCACCTTTTCAAACCGACCCGGCTACAGCGCTAAAGCACTTTTGCCTGTCCTCGCGCGAGCAATAAAAAAAGGAAGCACTCGTTGCTCGCATGGGTGCCGAAGCGGCTGCCGCGGGCGCAAAAATCACCGCTCGCTTTAACCACGTCGCAATTGGATACCGAAAACGGTCTCTTTTCATCGAAAAAAACCGGATGGCGAAATTCCCGACATGTCATTCTCCCCGACAAAACGTGCAGCCTAAACGCCGATAGCGGTGCGGTGCTCGGCCACGAACTCGCGCGTTGGTCAGTGGATAGCGATCGGCGCGACCGCCGAGCCGGTGGCGCCTTTGATCTTTAGCGGCTGTACGATGAAGGCGAATTCGTAGACGCGCGCCGTCGCCAGCGCTTCAAGCCCCAAGTTCTCGATTAGGTAAATGCCGTGCTCAATCAGCATTATCGCGTGAACCGGCAGATTGTGCGGCGGCTCGGAAGGCCGCACTTCAACGCAGCAATTATCCGCCGCAATCAGCATCGGCTCCTGTCCAACGAGCCATTGGGCCGCCGCGACGCCAATGCCGGGGCTGACCGACCCATAGCGCTGGTTCTCCTTGCCCATCAGCTTGGACCAGCCTGTGCGAATGAGGACCGCATCGCCGGGCGCCAATTTCTGGTTTGCCTGGCGAGCGCCTGTTGCAGATCCTCAGGCGTGATGTTGTACGACGTCGGC
>JBEVIO010000423.1:0-11352 GCA_040510635.1 Binatia bacterium
CGACCTTGCCCAGATACATGATCGCCACCCGATGGCTGATGTGCTCGACCACGCGCAGGTCGTGCGAGATGAACAAATAAGTGAGGTGCATGCGCTCTTGCAGCTCCTGCAACAAATTGATGATCTGCGCCTGGATCGACACGTCGAGCGACGACACCGGTTCGTCGCACACGATGAACTTGGGACTGACGGCGAGCGCCCGGGCGATGCCAATGCGCTGGCGCTGCCCGCCGCTGAACTCATGCGGATAACGCGGATAATGGTCCTCGCGCAAACCGACCTGATGCAGCAGCTCCATCACTCTGTCGCGTTTCGCCTTGCCTTTGGCGAGCTTGTGGATTTCCAATCCTTCGCCGACGATATCGCCGACGCGCATGCGCGGATTCAGCGAAGCGTAAGGATCTTGAAAAATAATCTGCATTTCACGGCGCATGTCGCGCAGCTCGCGCCCCGGCAGCGCCAGGAGATTCTTGCCGTGGAAGATCACTTCGCCGCTGGTCGGCTCGATCAGCCGGAGAATCGTTCGGCCCAAAGTCGATTTGCCGCAGCCCGACTCACCGACCAAGCCCAACGTTTCGCCTTCGTTGACGGTTAAGTTAACACCGTCGACGGCTTTGACGCTGCCTTTGTTACGCGAGAACAAACCTTCGCCGACGGGAAAGTATTTTTTTAAATCGCGGATTTCTAGAAGGCTCATGGGCTAATTCAATTCAAAGTGAAAATTGAAAAACGGCCATCCGGTAATTTTTCATTTTGCCCTCAGGCGATACGCGTCTCCGTGTGCGGAAAATGGCATGCGGCGGGATGTCCAGCCTCTTTTTCCTCCAGCGGGGGCTCAACCTGAGCGCACAGATCTGCAGCTCTCGGACAGCGGTCGCGGAAGCGGCAGCCGCTCGGAAGATGCAACGGATTCGGCACAACACCCGGTATCGCATCCAGCCGTTTTTTCTTTTGCCCGGTGGCGCCCGGCAGCGAGTTCAGCAAACCGACCGTGTAAGGGTGAAACGGATGGTTGAAGATCGCCTTGGTGTTCGCTCGCTCGACGATCTTGCCCGCGTACATGATCGCGACTTCGTCGGCCTGCTCGGCAACCACGCCAAGGTCATGGGTAATCAGCAACAGCGCCATACCGCCGATCTTTTGTTGGAGCTCTTTCATCAGCTCTAGAATCTGCGCTTGGATCGTCACATCCAATGCCGTGGTCGGCTCGTCGGCGATCAGCAGGCTCGGATTGCAAGATAGCGCCATGGCGATCATCACGCGCTGGCGCATGCCGCCGCTCAGCTGGTGCGGATAGGAATCGACACGCGACTCCGGATCGGCGATCTTCACCAGACGCAGCATCTCGATAGTTTTTTGACGGGTTTCTCGTTTGCCCAATCCTTGGTGCAACTTGATCGCCTCGCCGATCTGGTTGCCGACGGTGAAGACCGGATTGAGCGAGGTCATCGGCTCCTGAAAGATCATCGAGATCTCGTTGCCGCGGATTTTGCGCATCTGCTCGTTGTTGAGCTTCAAGAGATCGCGCCCGCGATAGATAATTTCACCGCCGACGATTTTTCCCGGCGGCGACTGAATGAGGCGCATGATCGACAACGAAGTCACGCTCTTGCCGCAACCCGACTCACCGACCAGACCGAGAGTTTTGCCCTCGCCGATCTCGAAGCTCACGCCGTCGATGGCGCGCACTTCGCCCTCGGGGGTAAAAAACGATGTCTGCAAATTTTTAACCTGGAGTAAATCAGCCATGATTGGAGTGGTGTTGGGTAATGCTTTTCGGTGGTTCGGCCTCCACTAGCTCGCTCAACCGCGCCCTTACAATCGGGCGGATAGCATCTCCAATAGCATTAAATCCAAGCACTGCCAACATGGTGCGACCATCGCCAAGACCTGATCAAGGACGAAAATATATCGCGCTTGAAGTCGGTGCCAACGTGGAATAGACGACGGTAGAGCTTCAACAAAACTGATAGAGCGGCTAAAACTTCTTGAACGCTTGAACGACTCCGAAGGAGGCGCCTATGGGCGGAGTAAAAAATTTAGATGAAATCAAGACGATGATTCGCGAGCGCGTCGGCAAACGTAATACTTTTCGCCACGCCAAACGGGAAGATGTCGAGTCGGTTCTCGCCAACTTGACGAGCAAAGATCCGGAGCTCTGGGCCAAAGAATGGTCGCGCATCGCCAAGCCTTACGAAGAAGCGGGCATGAAGCGGGAGCAAGCCGGCAAGTTCAAAGAAGCGCGGGAAGCCTATGTGCAAGCCTACGCTTACTATGCCACCGGTCGCTATCCAACGCCGCATACACCGGGAAAGATGGCATGCTATCGAAAGAGCCTCGAAGTGTACGAGAAGGCCGGCCAATACTTCGAGCCGCCGTTGGAGCGGCTCGATATTCCTTTCGGAAATAAGAAAATTCCGATCTACCTGCGCGTGCCGCGTGACCGGCAAAAACATGCGATCGTGATCAACTTCGGCGGCATCGATTCGTTCAAGGCGGAAAGCTACGAGTACGATGAAGGCTTGCAAAAAGCCGGCATGGCCAGTTGCGCCATGGACATGCCGGGCGTGGGCGAATGTCCCATCAAAGCATCGCCGGGGGCGGATTCGGTTTTCACAGCCGTGATCGATTACTTGGAAAACCGCCCCGACATTGATCCTCAACGGATCGCCATCATGGGCCGGAGCTTCGGCGGCTACTGGGCCGCCAAGATGGCTCACGTCGAAGCCAAGCGCTTACGCGCTACGGTGGTTTGGGGCGGCGGCGTGCATTATTTTTTCCAAGCCGATTGGCTGCGCGAATCGACCAATGCCGACAGCTATTTAATGGATCATGACATCGCCCGCTGCCGGCTCTTCGGCGTCGATTCGGTCGAAGAACTTATCGAGCCTTGGACCGCGCTCTCGCTTAAGGACCAGGGCTGGTTGGAAAAACCTTCCTGTCCCATGCTGATCGTCAACGGCAAAAACGATCTACAAACTCCCATCGGCGATCTTTATATCTTGCTCGAATACGGCACGCCAAAATCGGCGCGCGTTTTCCCCGGCGGTCACATGGGCCAAACCCCGCAAACCTTTCCGACGATCGTGGATTGGTTAAAAAACGAATTGTCGTGAGCCCTCTGCGACATCGCAAATTCAATCTCCTCCGATCATCTCGCTGAGCATCATCGGTTCAGCATCTGGCCGCCTATAACCGAAGCACTTCACGACATAAAAATAGTCAAGAATCCTGCCCCCCCTCACAACCGGAATCCGTTTTATATTTTCATCCACGCGAACAAAATATTTGCGCAGCGATTCAAGTTCGGGCGGATTGCCATCCACCGCGAGCGCGTTGAAACCAGCGAGATCTATTTTTGGCGTCCAGTATTCAAAGGCCAACGCGTGTTTGCCGACGACGTTACGCGAGAAAACTTCGCGGCTGTCATCGCTATAAAACGCAAGAGCGGCAGCGATGTAATGACTATCCAAGCCCAGAAGGAACACCTTTTTTCCGTCGGCGATCTCAAAGGCTCGTGCTTCCCGGCCGATCGCCTGTCCCAACTCTTTCCAACCGGTCGTAAAACTGTGCGTGGCAATTCCCGGTATCGTTAGAGTTAAGTGGTAAACCACAACGACATACAGAACTGGCAAAGCATAAAAAACAGTGATCAAGATATATCTGGCCATGAGTTTCTTTCGAGGACCGCTGTTAAAACCAAAATAGCGGTAACAGGGATAAGCGGCGACGAGCAGAGATAGATACCCCGGCAGTGTCCAGTTGGCCTTGACCCCTGAATGAATGCTGAAAAGCAGCATGAAGGCGAGGATTGGAATCGAGAAAAGAAAGCAAAACCGCCAGCGAAGGCTCCGGTCGCTCAAAGCGTAGGACACAGGAAGCGCCGGGATCATGAGTAAGCCTGCCAGAAGAATGGGCAAAGTCACGCCGAGCTGCATGAGCAAAAATTCCCCCAAGGTTTTGACTGGGTGGCTAGGCGCGCGATTCAATCGATCGCTCACTTGGAAGCTAAAGGAGGCCCAGTCGTGCTCGACGTTCCAAAGAATCACCGGAGTGAAGAACAGCGCCGCGATAAGTAGAGCTAGGTAAGGCTCTTTCCTGACGAGCCACTGGCGATGAGAGCGGTCTAAGATAAGCCATAGCAATGTCGACGGAACTAAAAAGATCGCCGTGTATTTGGACAGCAGGCAAAGCCCGAGCGCAGCCCCGGCCAAGTACCACGCCCATTTTTTTTCCTCGCGCACGGCCAGCGAAACTAGGTAGAGCGTCAGCAGCCAGAAAAAAATCAGCGGCACGTCGGGCGTGATCAGTAAACCATAAACGAAATAGAGCGGTATCAATTGGAAAAGCAACGCAGCCCAGAGGCCCGCTCTGCGGTTAAACCAAAACCTGCCCAACGTATAGAGAAGCCAAGTTGAAAGAAGCGTTAATGAAAGTCCGCCGAGCCGGACGCCGAGCGCGTTCTTACCCAGGAAAAATTGACCCGCGCCGATGACCCACGCGATCATTGGCGGATGATCGAAATAGCTCAGCGCCGGATGCTCGGCGTAATTCCAGTAGTAAGTCTCTTGGGGCGCGAGGTCGATTAGAAAGGCGGCAAGAAATCGCAAGCAAAAAAGCAGGGCTGTTGCCCGTATAAGACGCTGATCCGACATGCGAGTGGTGTCCTACGAGCTCGCTCGTAGACGACCGACTCGATCCTCGCGGTTAGACAAAGCCTGCGCATTGAATCTCGCCTCGTAGACTTCGCAGACTTTGTCGAAGACGGCGTCGACTTCGATGTGCTGCATGCACAAGTTGTTCTGACAAAAGGACTGCTTTTGATTCAACGCGCTGACGCACGGACTGCAAGCGAGCCCCTCCCAGAACACGTGACTCCTCGGCGTGCGCGCCCGATAAAGCTCGGGTGTTTCCGGCCCAAAGAGCGTAACCACGTCGATCGGCGTCAGCGCAGCAAAATGAGCCGGGCCGCTGTCGTTCGTGACCAGCACGTCGGCCAGGCCGAAGATCACCAAGAGTTGCCTAAGCGTGGTCCGGCCGGCCAAACTAAAACAGCGCTCTGATGCTATCTCTTGCACCAAAGCAGCCGCATTTTCCGCTTCGGACGGCTGTCCTGTCAGCGCCACATGCAAGCGCGGATAACGCGCCGTGAGCCGCCGCGCCAGCTCAACATAGCTTTTAGCCGGCCAACGCCGGAGCGGCAGCAGATCGCTGCAATTGGGATTCAGCAAGATGAGCGACAGCGGCGTTTCAACCCGCGCCGCTTTGCTGAGCAGGGCTTGAGCTTCAACCAATTCTGCTCGAGTCGGTGCAAAAATTGGCGGCGGATCCTCGGCCAAAGCCGGTTTCATATCCAAGGGAATCAAATCAGTCGGCGCAAATGTCAGCGCTTCGACCATCAAACGAAAAGTCTCAGCAGTATGCAGATAAGGATTGTAACGCAACCGATGGGTCATCAGATTGCCGCGGTACGGTCCCTCGCCTCCCGTAGAATGAAACCCAACTCGATAATCGCTACCGGTGAGAAAGCTGATCGCGGCCGAAAAGCGCGCAAAAAACTCGCAATCAATGACCGCATTGATACGCCGTTTATACAAGGACCGGATAGCTCGGACCGTGTCGCGAGCTGCTGTGAATAGATTGTCGTGGCGGATGGTCAACACGTTTTCTCTGGGCAGGAGCGCCATCACGTCGAGGATGAAGCGATTCTCCTCGAACACCAGAAAATAGACATTGTTCCGCCCAACCAGGTCGACGGCGCGGCGAATCGCGGCACACGCCAACACCGTCGAACCCTGCTCCGCTAATTTGACAAACAGGATAGCGCGCAGCCGCGGCACATGCGGGTGCTTGCCGAGCTCGGTCAATCGGCGCACGCCCGTCAAGACAAAACAAACGGGTATCCCGATCCAACGGTCAATCCAACGGATGGCGTTTACGCTTGTCATGAGTTCCGACTCGATCGACTTTATCCCTAGGCTGCGCGTAGAGCAATACGCCGCTCGTCAAAGACTTGGCCATGAACGGACTCGCACTTGGATGCACCGAACCAACAAGCGAACGTTTTCACCGCCAACAAAGGTGCGTCCCAAAAAAAAATCGGCCGGTGTCCAAGTTCTGGGAGACCATCCCAGTCCCGACAAAGTTTTTTAACATTGAGGCGGTTAGAGCACGGGCAATTTTCACACGCCGATTCGCAATCGGCTTCGACATCGGCTAAAATTTTTAGGATTCGCGATGCGATTATTTTTGAAACTGCTTGTTCCGCTGTTCTTCGCGTTCCCGCTCGCCCTTGCCGGAGTGATTTACCTCGCCGTCGATACCCAACCGAGCCTTAATCGCGCCGCCGAAATTACGCCTTGGAATATCGAAAGGGCCAAGCGCATTCTTGATCAGAATGATCCACGCAAATTGACCCCCGGTGCCCGCCGGACCATCACTGTGGACCAAGCCGATATCGACCTAGCCGCCAACTATCTGGCACGCCAGTACTTCGCGGGACGCGCGCGCGTACAATTGAAGCGTAATTCCGTGCACATCGGCGCGAGCCTGAGGGCGCCGATGATTCCTTTGCCTATTTACTTAAATCTCGACTCGATGTTGTCGGAAAATGGCGCCTTGCCAAAACTGGCGACACTGCGGTTAGGTCAAATCTCCCTACCGCCCTGGCTGGCCTATTGGATCATTCCACGACTTTTTGCTTACGCGTTCAACGATGCGGATATTCGTTCTTTCCAGAATGTCATCAAGAAGGTGACGATCCAGGATGGACGGATCGCGTTGACCTATGAATGGCAAGCCGACCTGCCGAATAAATTGCGCACGGCCTTGCTGCCGGCGGAAGAACGCGCGCGCCTGCGGGCTTATCAAGAACGCCTCGCTTCGATAAGCTATTCACTGAAAACGAAGGATATCTCACTGACGGAACTGCTCGCGCCTCTCTTTATGCTCGCCGCGGACCGTTCGACCGATGGCGATGCCGTTGCGGAGAACCGCGCCGCGATATTTCTGCTCACCCTCTACGTCAATGGACAAAGCTTGGAGACGATTTTACCTGACGCGAAAAGCTGGCCGCAGCCCGAGATGCGTCGTGCATTGCTCAACCGCCGCGACGACTTTCCCAAGCATTTCATCATCTCGGCAGCCCTAGCCGCTAGAGCCGGCGGGCCCCTCGCCGACGCCGTCGGTGTTTACAAGGAAATCGACGACTCCCGTGGCGGCAGCGGCTTTTCGTTCAACGACATTGCCGCCGATCGTGCTGGCACGCGCTTCGGCGAATATGCCGCAGATCCCGCTTCTGCCCGGCATTTGCAGCAACGCATGCGCGCCAGGATCGAGGAAAAAGACCTCATGCCCGCGACCGAAGATCTGCCGGAATTTATGCCTGAGCGGGAATTCCAGTGGCGCTTCGGCGGAGTTGACGCGCCGCCGTACAAAAAAATAATGACCGATATCGAGCGCCGGGTCGCTGCCTTGTCGCTCTACCGTTGAAGCTTTGTCGGCGCTCAGAAGATTACTGCCTCAGACGACCAGCCTGGCAAGGAGAATGGAATCTTTTCCTTGGACAATTCGGCGAGGATGTTAAAGCCTTCTGCTTGAGCCGTCGAGCACGGTAATATCGATCCGCGCGGATTCCAACGACTACGCCGCAACGGTCTGGTCGCCGATCCCCAGAAAAGTAATCTTGTCCCCGCTGCGGCTCCAAGCCGCGATGCTCGAGACCGAGCATCGCGCCGAGTCAGACCGTGCCCGCTAGAGTCTGGACGCCAACCTTTTTCCGCGCAAATCTTTCGCCGTTTCGATACTCCGCGCCGCGATGATTCTAAAATCGCCGCCACCCGGGCATTCATCGCGGCATGGCCGATAGCGCTTTGGGCGAGGCGCTGCAGCGTGCCGCTCAACACAGTGGGCGATTCCCCCATATTGCAGCGATGAACGACATGACCAATTTGTGCATCACTCGCGTGCGGCCTAAAAGATTAACGAATTTGTTCAAGCTATTTCTGAAACTGCTCTTTGGGAAAATTCGCCGTCGCCATCACGCCGCCGTCGACCACCAAGGGATGACCGTAAATGAAATCGGAATCGTCGCTGATCAGAAACAACGCGGCTTTCGCTTGGTCATCCGCCGTGCCCAAACGGCCCGCGAGATTTTCAAAGGTGCGACTGCCGGCCACGTCGTCGTCGAAACCGACCGGCGAGCCCGAACGGTTCGGCACGACGCAGTTGACGCGGATCTTGTACGGCGCGAGCTGGACTGCGAGGGCGCGCGTCATGTTGATGACGCCGGCCTTGGCCGCAGCATAGGCGATGCCGTCGAAGCGCCCGATCATGCCCGAGGTCGAACCAAAATTTACGATCTTTCCACCGCGCCCTTGTTGGCGCATTTGCTCCGCGACATACTTGGTGACGAGGTACGGGCCTTTGAGACTGACCGCGATGACTTTGTCGAATTCCTCCTCGGTGCTGTCAAAAATATTCGCGTGGTCGGTCAATGCTGCATTGTTGACGAGAATGTCGATGGCACCAAATTTCGCGACGACCTTTTTGACCATCTCGCGCACATCGCTCGATTTGGCAACGTCGCCAAGAACCAGCATCGCTTCCTGCCCCGATTTGTTGATTTCATCGACGACCGCCTGCCCGCGCCCTTGGTGCATTTCCGCCACCGCAATCTTTGCGCCTTCCGAAGCAAACAGTTTCGCCATCGCCTTGCCGATGTTTCTGCCCGCACCGGTGATAATCGCGACCTGTCCTTTGAGTTTCATTGCCACAATTCCTTTCCCTGAATCATTTTTCGTAGATCCTTTGGCCTTGCCTGTGCGCTGGCATCGTCTCACTCAAATCTTGAGATCTTCCGGAGGAGTGAACGTATAGACGTCAAAAGTATTCAACGTGCATGCCAGCATCGCATAGTAACCGATCGTGGCGGCGAGCTCGACCATGCCCTTTTCGCCGAAGCGGCCGTAGATCGCCTGAAACGTCGCCTCGCTAACCCGATGCGCGTGAATCGTCTCGCGCACGAAGCTCACGATCGCCGCCTCTTCGGAAGAAAAACTCTCTGTGCCTTTTTTCTGATAAACGGCGCGAATCGTTTCCATCGGTATGCCGGCTTTCTGCCCATGGATGATATGCGCCGCCCATTCGTGCTTGCAGTCGAGCTCCCGCGCCGAGACAAGCGCGGTAAACTCGACGACTTTGTGATCTAAAGTAGATTCGAAGCGGACGTAACCGCCCAAATGAGCCGTACGCGCCGCCAACTCCGGGCTGTGCAACAGCGCCAGCCACGGCCCGCCGACAACGCCGCGGCTCTGGGCGATGGCGTCATAAACTTGTTGATGCTCCGGCGCCAGCTCTTCTTTTTTTGCGATAGTTGCGATGCGTGCCATTCTTCCTCCGTTTAAATCAAGCGAGTTTTTCTTTGAGCCAGTTAGTCACGATGTCGACGACCTCGTCGTTCGATTGGCCTTTCACGCGCCCCATGTGCCCTGCCCCGGCCATAATCCGCAACTCCTTCGGACTCCCGTGCTCCGCGAGCAGATAGAGATCGCTGATCGGGTGCTGATCATCTTCCTTGCCATTGATGCAGAGAAGCGGCGCGCAAGGTTGATCGATCAGGCCTTGCGTCACCAGGGATA
Organism: Binatia bacterium; assembly: GCA_040510635.1. Lineage (GTDB taxonomy): Bacteria > Desulfobacterota > Binatia > UBA9968 > UBA9968 > DP-20. The sequence goes on from JBEVIO010000423.1 coordinate 9,639, forward strand.
TAGTCGGCGCGATCCTCAGCGTTTCTTCCAGCGTCTTGACGCCGAATATGTAGGAGCGCGCATCGAGCAGACTTGCCGGCCCCATGAGATACTGCGACGCGGTCAGGGTCAAAGCCGGGCGCAGCCACTCTTCTTGAAAAGTCCGATGCACGCCGGCGCCCCAGTTTACAGCGCCACGCAACCGCTTGGGCTCAGTATGCGCCAGCTTTGCCGCCCAGTAGCCGCCGAAGCTGCCGCCCATGCAGCCGATCCTCTTGCCGTCGATATCGGCGCGGCTTTCAAGATAATCCATCGCCGCGGAAAAAGTTCGCTCGGCGTGGAGATCGCTCCCGAGGCATGGATTTTCCCCGGCACCCGGCATATCGATGGTAAAGCAGGCAAGGCCATTTTGGAGCAAGACGTCATTGTTGGTGCGCCGATCTTCTTTCCAGCCGTCGACGCCGCCCCAATGCATCACGACTGGCGGGCGGTCGATGCCTTTAGGAATCTGTAAATAGCCGACGACTTTCTTTCCCTCGAAGGGAATCTCGACTCGCTCCAGCGGCGGCTCCATCGTTGGCGCCGCTTTGAGAAAAGTACGCAGCGCGCCCTTGTAGCAGTTCATTTTTTCCGGGCTGCTCGGCACCGGGTAACGGCCGATGCGGTAATACTCGTAAGCTAGATAGTAAGTCTCACCCGCGTCTTTTTTCTTGCCCAATTTTTCTTGCTCGGCGGCGAGTGCTTCATATTTTACCCCGACTTTGCCCCACTCCCGGCCCCAAAGATCGGCATCGAGGCTGGTGAGGTTTCTCACCACCTGCTCGACGTCTTCCTTTTTTACCCGCTCGAAAGGATTGATCCGTCCGGCGCGATGTAAGATATCGGCTTTGATTGCTTCGAGAGTTTTTTCGGCCATGCCAGGAACTCCTCTTACGATTTTGCGCCCGGCTCATTGGCCAACGCTTTGAGCGCCGTCTTGTAGAAGCGATCGTCGATAAATTGCTCCGGTTTGAAGTTCGGCTTCTCTTTCAATACGGCAAATTCCAATTCGGCTCGTTTGTACAAGCCCTCGGGGCTGAGCGCGGGAATATAGGCATCGCGCATCAAATCGTAAAGCGAAGCCGCGATCTCACGCTGATCCAATCGGCCGTTCTTCATGACGATATCGATACTGCCCTCGCGGTTGGCACGAATCCAGTAGAGAGATTTCGTCACCGCTTTCACCATTCGTTCCGTCATATCGGGTTCGGCTTGAACATGCTTGGCCATCGCCTGCAAAGCGCTGAACGGAACGTTTTTGAACTCATCGCCGAGATAAACCAACCGCTTCATGCCGGCCTTGAGCAGCGGCCGATCCGTCGGTGGCGCCATCAGCGCCGCCGAAGCTCGACCTTGCAGGAGTGCGATCGCCTTGCCTTCGTTGTCGGGAATATTTAAATACTCGGCGAATTTTTCGCTATGGCCATATTTGACAAACAGCGCCTGAAGCACGCTGTAGGTCGAGCCGCCGAAAGTCACGGCGATTTTTTGTCCCTTGAGATCTTCCAGCCGTTTGATCTCTGGCCGTGTAATCAAGCCGAACGGAATCTGGTTGAAGATTTGCAAGAGCACGCGAATCTGCTCACCCTTGAACATCGCCTGCATGGAAGGCCCGAAGGCAGATGAGTAATGGACGCTACCCGAAAGCAGCGCCTGAACATTCATCGCGTTGCCGCGCAGCACGACGATGTTGACG
>JBEVIO010000424.1:0-4565 GCA_040510635.1 Binatia bacterium
GGAATTACCCCCGGACATCGTCAAAAAAACTCAAGATAAATATCTCGAAGCGCTCAAGCGTCTAACGACCTGAATACGCAATTCAGCGCCTTCCTTGGTTCAAATGTTCGCGACACATTTGCCGAACCGGCGGGGCAACTTTCAAGATCCTGGATTGTTCTCTAGAGGGAACTAGCGCTGCGCCTTGAGATTAACGCGCTGGCAACGACCTAAGATCTTCGTCACCAATTCACTCGCCTTCTTTTGTTCGTAAGCATGTGAGATGTGAATAAAACCGTAGAGAATCCGTAAATCATGCCGCCGGATGTGATCGAGCATGACGTACATTGAAAAATTGCATACGTAGTCACCGGCGTTCGTTGACTCCCCTGTTCCCCGTCCGACCTTTAACGCTAAGGTTGTTTTTATCCGCCCAGGTCCACGCGGCGAAATGCGCATCGGTTGATCCGCCCCACGAGCGCGGCGTCGATTTGCCGCTTGGGTTTCCACGTCGACGCCGCGGCGAGAGCTCTGGCCCAGCCCGAGAACTATATCCGGCTTAATTCGCTGGAGGGTGTTGACGAACTGGCCGCGATGAAAGCGCACCGGAAAAATAACTTTTTTCAAGCCCGGCCGCGGCGCTAAAGACTTGATGATTGTTGCCGTGATGTTATCGCGGAATTCCCGGTAGGGGCCAAACCCGTAGAGCAAAATACGCCTGGTCTTTTTCATTGAGGACGCTTCGACCAACGGCTTAGACAAGCTTCGCTGCCCCAAAATAGAACTGGCCGCGCGAAGCGGCCAGTTCTGCAGACGGTAAAATAAACCGGCGCGGTCAGTCTTTTCCGGCCGCGCGCATGGTGACGACAGCACTTTCGGGGGAGCCGGCGGAGCTAATCTCCTGGTAAATCTTGCCGCCGGATTGCTTGAACTCTTGCGCTTTTTCTTTCATGCCGGCTTCGATCGCGGCCTGTTCCGTAACGCCGACTTTGGCCGCGTAGTCGCGCACGTCTTGAGTGATCTTCATCGAACAGAAGTGCGGCCCGCACATCGAACAAAAGTGCGCGACCTTCGCGCCTTGAGCCGGTAAGGTCTCGTCGTGGAACTCGCGCGCCGTCTCCGGGTCCAAGCTTAAATTGAATTGATCTTCCCAACGGAACTCAAAGCGCGCCTGACTCAAAGCGTTGTCGCGGAGCTGCGCACCTGGATGGCCCTTCGCCAAGTCGGCGGCATGCGCCGCGATCTTGTAGGCGATTACGCCATCCTTCACGTCTTTCTTGTCCGGCAACCCGAGGTGCTCTTTCGGCGTCACGTAACACAACATCGCCGTGCCGTACCAGCCGATCATCGCCGCGCCGATGGCGCTGGTGATATGATCGTAACCCGGCGCGATATCCGTGGTCAGAGGGCCGAGAGTATAGAATGGCGCCTCATGGCAGACTTCTAACTGCTTGGTCATGTTTTCATGAATCATGTGCATCGGCACATGGCCCGGGCCTTCGATCATCACTTGAACGTCATGCTTCCAGGCGATCTCGGTCAATTCGCCGAGAGTTTCCAGCTCGCCGAATTGGGCTTCGTCGTTGGCATCGGCGATTGACCCCGGGCGCAGTCCGTCTCCCAGCGAGAAGGAAACATCGTACGCTCTCATGATCTCGCAAATGTCTTCAAATCGTGTATAGAGAAAATTTTCCTTGTGATGTGCCAGACACCACTTGGCCATGATCGAACCGCCGCGAGAAACGATGCCAGTCACCCGTTTGGCGGTGAGCGGCACGTAACGCAGCAAGACGCCGGCGTGAATCGTGAAATAAGATACGCCTTGCTCGGCCTGTTCGATCAGCGTGTCACGGAAAATTTCCCAGGTGAGATCTTCCGCTTTGCCGTCGACTTTCTCCAGCGCCTGATAAATCGGCACGGTGCCGATCGGCACAGGCGAATTGCGCAAAATCCACTCGCGCGTTTCATGGATATTTTCGCCCGTGGACAAATCCATCACGGTGTCCGCGCCGCACCGCGTTGCCCAGATCATCTTTTCCACTTCTTCTTCGACTGACGAGGCGACCGCGGAATTGCCGATATTGGCGTTGATCTTGACGAGAAAGTTGCGGCCGATGATCATCGGCTCGGCTTCGGGATGGTTGATGTTCGCTGGAATAATCGCGCGGCCACGCGCCACTTCGTCGCGGACAAACTCGGCGGTCACGAATTGCGGGATCGACGCGCCAAAGCTGTGGCCCGCATGGATCCGGCCCAACCCACTGGCGCCATTTTCCAGCGCCTTCTCGCGGCCAATGTTCTCACGGATCGCGATGTACTCCATTTCCGGCGTGATGATGCCTTTGCGCGCGTAGTGCATCTGGCTGACGTTGCAGCCCGTCTTCGCGCGCAAGACCGGCCGGCGCGCCGCGTCGGGGAAGCGTTCGGTCGATGCTTGATTGCCGTTGCCGTTTTTCCCGGCTGGAGGCTGATAGCTGGGCGCGGACAATTCTTCGACGTCGCTACGGGAACGTATCCAGTCTGCACGCAACGGCTTCAGCCCGTGACGAATATCGGTACGGCCGTTAGGGTCGGTATAAGGCCCCGAGGTATCGTACACTGTGAGCGGCGCATGGCTCTGTTCGCCAGCGCCGTTGCCGTGACCGTTATGCCCACTCGATAAACCGATCGCGCGCATCGCCACCCGCACGTCTGGCCGGCGCTGACTCTGAACATATATCTTATGCGATGCCGGCAGAGGTTCGTTGGTGATACCGTTTAGCTGGGAGCCATTTTTGGAGTTTGACATAACAAGCCCTCCTTCGGATTCGGCGGTTGCTTAGCTTATCGGCACGAATAGTTAGACGTGGCGGTAAGGTTTGACGTACTCTTCGTAGAGGCCCTCTTTGCCCTTTTCGGCAAGTTCCTTGGAGCGTTGCATTAAAACCTCTTTGGTCTCGACGAATTCCTTTCTTCCGAAACCAAGATTGCCCGGATGTGTGCCGGAATCCATGCGAATCGCGTCGCAAGGGCAAGCTTCGACGCAGTAGCCGCAATAAATACAGCGCAGCGTGTCGATTTCGTAGCGAATCGGAAATTTTTCTACCGAATCGTCGGGATATTCTCCGGCCTCTATATAAATGCATTCCGCCGGACATGCCGTGGCACAGAGAAAGCATGCGGTACACTGCACGGCGCCGTCGTCTTTCAGCGTCAAGCGATGGCGTCCACGAAAGGTGTCAGGATAAGGTGCACGTTCTTCGGGGTACTGCACGGTGACCGACGCCGTTTGGTCGCACGCGAAGCCGAACAGATGGAGAATGTGGATTCCCAAATTCCGCCAGAACCGATAGCCGGTCACGAATAGGCCGCGCATTATCTCGGGAAAATAGAGTCGCTCACGGAGCGTCATTTCTTCAATTCGTTTCATGTGCTTTTCTTAAATGATCTGCGTCACTCAACGGCGATTACGGCCGTGCGTCATCTTGTCACAGCCGTCATGGTCGTGCAGTAACTGCTGTGATTACTTTAACTTATAGACCATTGACGGGGGATGTCAAGGAATTGAAAAGGCAAAATACCTGCTGAATTCCATGTTATTCCGAGTCGAATTGCAAGATAGAATAAACTCCATGCGGTTTTAATTTTTGCCGCCCTTTGAGAAACGAAAGCTCGATCACAAAAGCGCACTCAACCACGGTGCCGCCGAGCTTGGTGACCAATTCAGCGGTAGCCGCAGCGGTGCCGCCGGTGGCAATCAAATCGTCGGCGATAATCACTCTCGCGCCGGGCTTGATCGCGTCGATATGAATTTCCAGGGCATCCGTACCGTATTCCAGTTCGTAACTCGCCTTGTGCGTTTCGTAGGGTAATTTTCCCGGCTTGCGCACGACGTTGAAACCGGCGCCCACTCGATACGCCAGCGCCGCGCCGATGATAAAGCCGCGCGATTCGATGCCGAGCACGGTGTCGATTTTTTGCGCCTGGTAACGCTCGGCAAAACAATCGATGGTCTTCGCAAACAACGGCCCGTTGGCCAGGAGCGGCGTGATGTCCTTGAAAACGATCCCCGGCTTGGGAAAGTTGGGAATATCTCGAATCGCCCGCCGAATATTCGCGATGTCTTCCGTCATTTAAATAAAAGTTCCTTCCAACTAAGTCTGTCAGCGACAATGTTGCAGCGAAGACTAACCCCAAACCTGCCGCGCGGTTTCGACGACGACCTCCAGCTTGCGTTTCTGGTCATCCTCACTGATCAGGTTACCCACCACATCCGAGGAAAAGCCGCACTGTGGACTGATCGCGAGCTGTTCGAGCGCCACATACTGCGCGGCTTCGTCGATCCGCCGCTTGAGCTCCTCGACCGTTTCCAGTCGCGGCACCTTGGTGCTCACCAATCCCAGCACCATGATTTTTCCCTTGGGCAAAAAGCGCAGCGGCTCGAAGCCGCCCGCTCGAGGCGTATCATATTCGAACAGGAATCGGTCGTGTTTCAGCTCGTTTAACAGGCGCTCGGCGATCTCGTCATAGGTGCCTTCGCGGTGCCACATGCTGCGCTGATTGCCGCGGCAAAGATGAATCCCAAACGTTACGTCATCAAAGCCTTC
>JBEVIO010000425.1:0-4394 GCA_040510635.1 Binatia bacterium
GCGCGCCGCCGTTTGGAAGAAGCGGTCGGATATGTTTCCCAGGAGATTTTTCTTTTTTTCGGCTCCGTGCGCGACAACATTCTTTTCGGCACGGTGAATGGTGAAGCGGAACGGGTCGAAGAGGCGGCGCGGATCGCGCAATTATTGCCGACGATTCAATTATTCGGCGCCGGGTACGACACCGTGATCGGGGAGCGCGGCGTGCGCTTGTCTGGAGGACAAAAGCAGCGCACCGCGTTGGCCCGCGCGGTCATTAAAAATCCGCCGATCCTGATTCTCGACGACGCCTTCTCGAGCGTCGATGCCGAGACCGAAGACGAAATACTGCGAGAACTGAAACAGTTCATGCGCAGACGCACGACGCTCTTGATCTCGCATCGGATATCGACGGTGCGCGATGCGGATCAGATCGTCTACTTGAAAGACGGCGAGATTATCGAGCAGGGGACGCACGATGAGCTCGTCGCCCGGCGCGGCGCCTATTACGAGCTTTATCGACGCCAGAGCCTAGTGCGCGAAGTCGAGACTCTGGGACGCGCGGAAGGACGCCCGTGATAGAAGAAATCCATCACGAAGACGAGATTCTCGGCAAAGCCTACGATGCCCGGCTGATGGCGCGGATCCTGCGTTATCTGCGGCCTTACTGGAAGCTGCTTACGGTCTCGTTCATTTTTTTGCTCTTGCAGACGGGCGGCCAGTTGCTCGGACCATATATCACCAAGGTCGCTATCGATCGCTACATCGCTGAACGCGACATCCACGGGCTCGATGTCATGGCGCTCGCCTATCTCGGCGTAGTGTTATTTGTTTTCGTCGTGGTGTTCATCCAAACCTATACCACCCAATACACCGGCCAGCGCGCCATGCATGACCTGCGCATGGAAATCTTTTCCCACTTGCAAAAACAGGACATGGCTTACTTCGACCGCCACGCGGTCGGGCGGCTCATGACGCGGACGGTCAATGACGTAGAGACGCTCAATGAGCTATTCAGCACCGGCGTCGTCGGACTCTTGGGCGATGTGTCGATGGTCTTCGGCATCGCGGCGATCATGTTATGGCTCGACTGGAAACTGGCACTGGTTTGCCTGGCCGCTTTCCCGGCGATCCTTTATGTCAGCCGTTTTTACCGGCGGCGCGCCCGCGAGGTGTATCGCGAAAGCCGCTTGATACTCGGCCGCCTCAACGCCGGTTTACAGGAAAACCTCGCCGGGGTCGCAACCATCCAAGCTTTCGCCCAAGAAGAAAAAATGTACCGGCGCTTTCAAGAGGTAAATCTCAGCTACCGGGACGTGCTTTTGCGCAGCATCCGCTACAACGCGGTATTTTTCCCGGTTATCGAAATATTCAGCGCGCTGAGTATCGGGCTTTTGCTCTGGTACGGCGGCCAGCAGATTCTTTCCAACGCCGTGCAGGCCGGCGTGATCGTCGCCTTTATTCAGTATATCCAGCGCATGTATCAGCCGATCCGCGATTTGGCGGAGAAATACAACATCATGCAGGCGGCCATGGCTTCCGCGGAAAGAATCTTTGCGTTGCTCGATACGCCGGAGACCCTTAAAAATCCGGCTCGTCCTAAAACCGCCGAACGTTTCGCCGGCGAGGTCGAATTCAAAAACGTCTGGCTTTCCTACCGTGCCAATGAGCCGGTTCTCAAAGACATTTCCTTTCGCGTGCGCGCCGGCGAAAAAGTCGCTCTTGTCGGCGCCACCGGCGGCGGCAAGACGTCGATCATTTCGGCGCTCTGCCGCTTTTACGATGTCGAGCGCGGCGCGATCCTCGTCGACGGTATCGACATCCGCGAGTGGAACAAACAGGAACTGCGACGCCACTTGGGTTTGGTCTTGCAGGACGTGTTTCTTTTTTCCGGCGACATCGCGACCAACATCACGCTTGGCGACACGCGCATCGGCGAGGCGCCAATGCGCGAAGCGGCGCGCCGCGCGCATATCGCGCCGTTCATCGAGCAATTGCCGCGGCGCTATCACGAGGAAGTCCAGGAACGCGGCTCGACGCTATCGCAGGGCCAGCGTCAGTTATTGTCGTTTGCCCGCGCGCTGGCCTTCGACCCGAAAATTCTCGTCCTCGACGAAGCCACCAGTTCGGTCGACACACACACCGAAGCGTTGGTTCAAGAAGCGTTGGGTGAGCTGCTCAAAAACCGCACGGCATTGATCATCGCGCACCGGCTGTCGACGATCAAACACGCGGACCGCATTCTGGTTATCCATAAGGGAGAGATTTGGGAAGAAGGCAGTCATGAAGTGTTGCTGGCGAAAGGCGGACTCTACGCACGCTTGTACGACTTGCAGTATCGCTTTCAGGAACGCGACGGGAAACTGACTGATTCAGTGGTGATGGCACAAGGTACCTAATGGCACGACAGCCCGTGCCTTCACACTAAAATCCCCAGCGAGCTCGGCGCGCGGAAACTGGGAAAGACTTTGCTGAGCTCGCGTTGCGCCATGTGGCGCGCGAGGACTTCGGCGCACACGGTGCGGTAGTCCGTGGTCAAATCGAGGTCTCTGCCCTCATAAAGGACTTCGGGCGCAAGGCCCGGCCAGCGGCCGTAGACCTTGCCGCCGCGCACGCGCCCACCGAGCACGAACATGACATTGCCGTGACCGTGGTCGGTGCCGCGGTTGCCGTTTTCCCGCGCGGTACGGCCGAACTCGGACATGGTTACCAGAACGACGTCCTCTATCCGGTCGCCCAGATCTTGATAGAACGCCGCAAGCCCGTCGCCGAGTTCTTTCAGGCGATTGGCCAATTGCCCGGTGGCGCCGCCTTCGGCGACATGGGTGTCCCAGCCCTCGATTTCAGCAAAGGCGATCTCGAGTCCGACATCGGCTTTGATCAGCCGGGCGATTTGCTTCAATCCCACGCCCAATCTTCCCACCGGATAGCTCGCCGTGCTCGGCGGTATCTTGGCTTCGATGGCGCGTAGTTTTTCCATCGCGTCGAACAAACTGTTGCCGCCGCGGCGAAACAATGGATCGGTCGAACTGGCGTAAAGTTTGTGCAGGGCCGGCGCCATCGCCGCATTGCGCAAGCGAAATTCTTCAATCGACGAAATCGACAATGTCGGCGCCGCGCCGGCCAGCATGCGCGGTGTTTGCGGACCGACGGCGAGGCCGCGAAACGGCGAATCGACGCTGCGTTTCTCACCGAGACATCGATTGAGCCAGCCATCCGGCGTACTTTTGATTCCCGGCGTGCCGAGCTCCATGTAATCCTGCGAATCGAAATGCGAGCGGCTGTTGTCCGGCGAGCCGGCGGCGTGAATGATCGCCAATTGTTTCTTATCGTAAATGCTTTTTAGCCCCGCGAGCGCAGGATGCAGGGCGTAAAATCCGTCGAGGTCGATGGCGCGCTGTTCGCCCGACGCCGGCTCGGCGACGGCGATGCTCGGCCTGAGCGCGTAATAAGCGCGGTCTTTGAACGGGATTACAACGTTCAGTCCGTCCATGCCGCCGCGCTGAAACACCACGACCAGGACTTTGCCGCGCCCCTCCTGTTCAGCGCCCGCCGCGCGGACCAGAAACGTCGGCGGCAAGCCAAATGCCAAAACCCCCATCCCGGCGGATTTGAGAAACGAACGGCGCGAGCCATCCATAATTACCTCCGTTGAAATTCCGGCGCGGCGAGCAGTAACGCCGCCGCTTGTCGATCGTCGGTCTCGGCCAACGCTTGGCGCGTCGCCGCTGAAAGCGAATCCGGAGCGATCAAGCGTATGAACGCTTGAGTATCGCCTAGCGCGCTCGGCTGCACGCGCGCGCCGTCGAGGCGATTGCTGACCAGATCGGCCGCAAAATTCATGCGCGTCAACAACATATCCGGGCTGATCCAAGAAGCGCCGACGTCCGGGTAGCCGGTCGGCGGCTGGGCCAAGAACAGCGGCTCGCCCATGCGGCCGAGATAGCGCAACAGTTGCAGAGTGACTTTCGTCTCCGCGTTGGTGACCCGCAAGGCGCTGGCGGCGAACTCAAGCGGTTTTTTCACTTTGGCTTGATAAACTTCGGGAGAAGAAAATTCCGGCGATTCGACGATCATCCGAACCACGGTCCGGATATCGCCGTCGCTCCGGCGAAATGCCTCGGCGGCCCGATTGACCAAAGCCGCGGGGGGTTGATCGCTCACGAAGCGGCGCGCCAGCTTGGTCGCGATAAACGGCGCGGGCCTGGACAGGGATCGAGATCCACCCGGCGGCGCAGATCGGCGACGGCCTGTTCATCGACCACGGCACCGGCGTCGTGATCGGAGAGACGGCCGAGATCGGCCGCAACGTCACGCTCTATCAGGGCGTCACGCTCGGCGGCACCGGCTTTGCCACCGGCAAGCGCCACCCGACCGTGCAGGACAACGTGACGATCGGCTCGGGCGCCAAGCTCCTC
>JBEVIO010000426.1:0-4224 GCA_040510635.1 Binatia bacterium
GGTGTGGCGGCGTCGCAGGACGATCTGCTGCTGCGCGTTTAGCACCTGTTCCTCTTGGCTGACATAAATCCCCAAGCCTGCTTTGCCCTGACGCGCGACGATATCGACAATAGAACTCCGCGTCGAAAGTTGCTCGCCCAGGTAAGCTGGCTGAAGCCACTCGGTCTCCGAACCCGCGTTGCGCACGTTGGTGTACTCTTCCGGCAAAGGAATCTGACGTCGCAGATCCGTCGGCTCGCTCTCGGCTCGCTCGGTGCCTTCCTTGAAGCTGAAAGGCACCCAGCCGACCAGAGTCGGCGGCAGTATGCGGCTCTGATACCCCGCGCCGCGCGCGAAATCGTCATCCAGCCACAGCGGATTGGCATCGCCGGTGGCATCGACGTAGCGGCGCACGTCCGCGGCGCTGATAATTTCCAACGGACGCAACGGCGTTTTTCGGCCGATCCATTCGCGCAATTCGTGCGTGATAACAGTATCACTCATTGAAGCACCTGCTCTCGTTTTAGGTTCTCGATGTCCGCGTCGGAACAATTTATCCACGCGCGCAAAACTTCGCCGCTATGCTCGCCCAAACTTGGCGCGCTGGCCGGGGTGGGCAGATCGACGGAGGACAAAGTAAAGGGCAATTTTGTCGTTCGCATGGAACCGACGCGCCGTTCGGCCATCTGAGAAAATACCGTCGAGCCAGCCGCGCCGTCGACGACTTCGTTGATGCGGCGTACCCTATCCGCGCTGATGCCCCCCGCACGCAAGCGCGCTTCGACTTCTTGACTCGAATATTGCCTGCTCCATGTCGAAATTGCCTGATCGATCTCGTTTTGGTTTTCGTGGCGACCCGGCAGGTTTTCAAAGCGATCATCCGTGGCCCAACGTTCTTCGCCGATGAGCTTTGCCAATGCTTGCCACTGGTTATTGGTTTCAACCGAAAGAGCGCACCAATTGTCCTTCCCGGCGCACGGATAGACACCCTGCGGCGCGGCGTGGTCGGAGCGATTGCCGCGACGAACGGGCACTTGGCCATCGACGGCGCTGCTCAGTAATAAAGAACCGATCATCGCGGCGCTGCATTCGAATTGACTCAGATCGATCCGTCTTCCTTTTGCGCTATCGCGGCGCTCATCGAGGGCTTGCAGAATTGCAAAACAGGCGTGCAATCCGCCGATGTAATCGTTCCAAGAGTTGGATATGGCAGTGGGAGGATCGCCCTCTGCGCCGCTGACCGTCATCAAGCCGCTGTACCCCTGCAAGTTCATATTCATGCTGGTCCAATCCCGGCGCGGCCCACTGTGGCCGTAGCCGGACATACTGACGTAAATCAGCCGCGAATTGATCGCGCTGAGTATTTCGTAGCCGAGATTGAGGCGGTCCATTACTCCCGCGCTGAAATTCTCAATCACGATGTCCGACACCGCGGCTAAGCGCGCAGCGATCTTCTGACCCATTTCGTTCTTGAGATCGATGGCGATGGAGCGTTTGCTCCGGTTGGTATTTAAATACGAAGCATGGCGGCCATCTGCGCTGACGAAAGTAGATTGCCAGGGATGATCCGGATGCTTGCTACTTTCCACTCGAACCACGTCTGCGCCCAAATCGGCGAGCAGGCGAGTGCAGAAAGGACCGGCGAGCACATGAGTGAAATCCAAAACCCGGATGCCAGCAAGCGGCGCGGGTATTCTCATTGAAGCGTCGGCAGACATTAGGATTACCTGATATTCAGTTCTTTTTGTGCTTGAATCAGCAGGTCGCGACTGGCGACTTGGGTTAGCGGAATGTCTTTTTTAACCGTGCCCCGATCGAGTTCGTACTGAATCAAATCCCGCAACGCTTGGTCGGTCAAGCTGCCATCCGCACTGTAACACGGCAAGTAGTTCTCGAAAGCCGCGCGGGCGGTGGCAAGATCCATGCGGAGCCACTTGGAAGCGATGGCGACGGACTCTTCTTGATGCTCGCGGATGAATTTGAGCGCTTCGATGCTGCCCTTGATGGTCCGTTTGACCTGATCGGGGGATTGCTTGAGTTTCTTGTCCGTAACGACGATGGCGTTTTGTGTCAGCGGCACTTGGTCGCGGCTCCATAGCAATACTTTGTAACCTCTCTTGGCGCCAAAAATATCGAATGGAGAGGAGAGAATACTCGCATCGATTTTGCCTGCGTCCATCGCTGCGAGCCTGGCGGCATTATCACCCGCGGGCAAAAGGTTGACGTCTTTTCCGGGTTCCATGCCGGCGCGGCGGAAAAGCGTGACCGTCGTTAAATAAGCCTGGCTGCCAAAGGTACTGATGCCCACCGTTTTGCTGCGAAGATCGGTGAGTGTCTGGACATTCGGCTTCACCAACAAAAGATAGCCGAGCTTATCTTGTGTCGTCATGATCAATTTGATCGGTAGTCCCTTGATCGCTCCCGATATTCCCGGCCCGGTACAGACCGCGTAGTCGAGATCCTCGGAAAGCAGCGCGTTCGTCGCGATCGCACAGGCGATCAAGACGTGCTCGGTCCCGAGCCCGTGCTTGGCATAAAAGCCTTTCCGCTCCGCGATGACGGTGGGCAAAAAACCGAGCGACGCGGTCGAAATGCCGATACGAATTCGGTCTTGAGCATGCAGGCCGCGCGCAGTGGCCGTCGATAGCAAAGCGCAAAGGAATAAGCTCACGGTGAAGATTAAACGCGCATTGTGACCGTCGGCTTTTGAAGCCAAACTTGTTTTCACAACTAGACTCTCCTGTCGCAACCGTCCGCCGGTTTGAGATCGTAAACCCGCGCGGCGTAGCCGATCGCCAACTTTTGCAGCTTGGGTCCATCGGCGGACCACACCGGGGCTGCAAAACACAAAAGCGACAACAACAATCGGGTGATGGCGCATCGTTTGATGAACGTCGAAACTTCTCTCAGGCGATTAGTCGGTTGAAGACGCAAAGAAGGGCCGAGAAGAAACCACGAAGAGTTCCACTGAAAGATCATTTCCCCAACTTGGTGAAAAATCCCTCGTTGTCGATTTCCCGGATCAGCGACGCGTCAAAAAAGTCTGAGGTTTTCATGTTTTCGAGCTTGGGGGCTGTTTCTCGTAGATCTTCGATGCTCGTCTGAATGGAATCCTCGCGCGGATAGGGTTTGGCAGGAATCGCTTCCAGGAATTGCACTCGATAAGTGAAGTCCAAGAGTTTTGGATTATCGATCCGCATGTACTTGCGAAATACTTGATAGGCCAGTTCTCGGTTTCTTCTGCCCGCGGCGATGGCGTCGCTGTAGGCCATGAAAAATGCTTTAAGCCGCGGCCGCAACTCCTTCAGGGTTTGTCTCGTGGTATTGATCTCACTGCCGGGAGCCGGCACGCCGAAGTCTTTCGGTTCTCCTAACACGGAGATTTGCTGCCCGCCCAAGTCCACGACTTGAAAAACTTTGTCGGATTCGCCGATGGTTGCATCGATCTTACCTTGTAACATCAATTGAATCCGTTTATCCGATTCACTCACGCCGGTGGGAATGAGCGATACGTCTTTGCCCAAGGTAAATCCCAATTTCGCCAGGATGCGGCGCAGCAAAAAATCGGTGCCTGCGCCGATTCGGCTGCTGCCGACGATTTTTCCTTTGAGGTCCGCAGGAGTTTTAATCGACGGCACCGCAATCAGTTGATAGGGCAAAGCGCCATTGGTGGAGACCGTAACGACCGGCGCGCCGCGCGCCACCGCGCTAACGACGGTCGAGCTGGAATCCGTGGTTAGATGAACATTTCCAGCAAGCAGCGCGGTTAGAGAAACGCTGCCGGCCGCGATGTTCACGAGCTTCACATCGAGTCCGTATTTTTCGTAGAGTCCCAAGTCCTTGGCGATCCAATAAGGCGCTCGGTTGCCGGTAAAAGAGCTGTAAGAAACGATCAAGGGCTCGAGCTTTTTTTCCTGCGCGGAGGCAAAGCTTGACGCTAATAACGCCAGCCAGCAAATGACCGAAAGTATGCGACGCAACAAGGCTTTCTCCACTCGAAACCGAAACGAAATGACAATCTAGAGCATAGATAAGAGATTTGGTTTCTTTGTTCAAATATAATATTTGATGAAAACGATAGACCACTGTCCATGGAAATTAAGCTTCATCAGCTGGAGATAGTTCTTTGTATAGCGCGCGAATTGAGCTTCTCGAAGCCAGAGGAAATCAGCCAGCCAGGTATCCGTCCAAAAAAACCTCGAGGATTCTTGGGTCGCATTGAAGTTCTGTAGATTCGTGCGACGG
>JBEVIO010000427.1:0-3163 GCA_040510635.1 Binatia bacterium
GTCGACGGGGTCGCCCGCGCTGTTCATTTATAAAAGGTCGTGGGTTTGGGTGTTAAAATGCTTCACCGCTAAACCCGGCTTAATGTGGCTCATGCCTTCCGCGCCCGGGGTAATGAGCAGCGCCGCGGCGCGCCACTTGCGCAAGAGCTTTTTCCCGGCGGCATTCAGGCTCGCCTCATCGACGATCGAAATCCCCGAGGCTTCGCTCGCCTCACTTTTGTTCGGGGTGAGCAATGCCGGCAGGCGGTAATTTTCATAATTCTCTTTCTTGGGATCAACGACACAAAGCTTGCGGCGCCGCAGCACGCGCGCGACGGTTGTCAAAACATCTTCGTGAATAGCACCCTTGCCGTAGTCGGAAATGACGATGCCGTCGAAACGCGGCGCATTGGCAGTGATAAAATTTCCAATTTGTTTTAAAGTATTTTGGCCGATCGGTTGGCGCGCTTCTCGGTCGAGCCGAACGATTTGTTGATGATGCGGACTGGCGATGATCCGGCTCTTTTCGATCGTTTGAAAGCGCGCATCCGTATACACTCCCGCGGTCGAGGCGCCCACTTTTTGCAGCGCGTTGACAATACGTTTTCCGGCATCGTCTTGGCCTATGATTCCACACGCCGTCACCCGCCCCCCCAAAGTGCAGACGTTATGAATTACATTCGCAGCGCCGCCGAGACTGAAATTCTCCGAGAGGACGCGGAGCACCGGAACCGGCGCTTCCGGCGACAAACGCTCGACTTCGCCCCAGATAAATCGATCGAGCATAAGATCGCCGACCACGAGCAAATGCACGGAGCGAAATTTTTCTAGAGTCCCTAAAAGCGATCGCATGAACCTGCCGTCAAGATAGTAGTTCGTAGTAATAAGACTCGTTCTGACGCGCCATATGGTCGAGTGTAAAATGTTGCAGCACGCGCGCCCGTCCGCACCTACCCATCTCGGCAGCCAATGTCGGCGCCCGAGCTACTTTAGCAATCGCACTCGCCAACGCCGCCCCATCGCTGGCGGGCACCAAGATGCCGGTAACCCCATCGATCACGGATTCGGTCAAGCCACCCACGCGAGTTGCGATGACGGGTTTGCCGACGGCCATCGCCTCAAGGACGGCGACGCCCAGCCCTTCGAATAACGAAGGCATAACGAACAAGTCAATATCGGCGAGAAAGGCCGGTGTATCCGCGACAAAGCCCAAGACACTCACGTCATCACGCAACCCGAGACGCATCGCATGATTTTCGAGCTCCGGTCGCAGCGGCCCGTCCCCGGCCAACTGATACTGAAGCTTGAAGCCTTGAGCTTTTAACGAAGCCGCCGCTTCAAGCAAAAACCGTTGCCCTTTGCGCGCCTCGAATCCAGCGATACAGCCGATCGTCTTCACTCGGTTTGACCCATCCCGCCGCGAGCAATCATCCTTGAATCGCTCCGGATCAACGCCGCTCGATATTCGGCGAATGTTGGACCGATTGACGCCGGCTTGCACTAATAAATCGCCGATCGCCTGCGATATCGCCACGACGCCGTCGACTCTCTTGTTATAGAGCCAATGGCTATACCAACCCCGCCGTTCGGGATAGTCCATTCTGCGGGTGACGACGTACTTGGGTCGAGTTTTCGCGCGCGGCAGCCAAAGCGACAGAGCATGCGCGCGTTTGGTATGCAAGTGGACGATGTCGAAGTCCTCGCTGTGAATTAAACTTCGGAGTGCGGGCACGGGCCTCAAATCCAAATCATTGCGCATCGAGAACGGATGAGTTTTAAGGTTTAACTGCCGGCATCGCTCAAACAGCGCGCCGTTCGGATGGGCCAAAAGCACATTGTGATGTCCTCTGCCGGAAAGATAATTCAGCAGGCCGAATACTTGCGCCTCCCCACCACCCCAATTTCTCTCAGGATCGATGTGCAGAATCTTTAGCAGGCGGCTGTCACCGTTTCCGCCCAAGTCTCTTCTTCTCCTCTAATTCGAGCTCCCAAAGCTTAGCATACTTGAGAAAAACATAAACCGCCGCCGTCACCGCGACGTAGAATCCAGCGAAGCCTTCGATAAAACCACGCTTTAAAACATACGAGTGAAAGAAACGCGCCGCCGGACGCAACAAGGCGTCGCTCAAGCGCCAGCGACGGCCCTGCTTTTTCGATTCTCGTGATGAGATCGAAGTGAACCGATTGATGCGCTGCAGGTGATCTTCGATATTGCGATAGGAATAATGATGTAACGGATAACGCAGGCGGCGCACCGCGCCGTCGACGAGAATCTTTTCATGTGGCTCGGAACCACCCCAAGTCGCGCGCTCGCGCCGGAACAAACGAACGTCGTAGTCGGGATACCAACCGCCGCGGCGCCACCATCGATCGAGATAATGAACGAGGCGCGGCACCGCGTAACCGGCATAGCGGCCGTTGTCCTGGACCAGAGCGTTTTCTACCTCGTTCCGTAACTCCGCGGTTACCCGTTCGTCCGAATCGACCAGAAAAACCCAATCCTTGCTCGCCTGTGAATGTGCGAAGGCTTTCTGATCGCGATAACCGGCCCATTTCCTCTGGATAAACCGATCCGTGTAGCTCCGGCAAATCTCCGGCGTTCGATCCGTGCTGAAAGAGTCGACCACCACGATCTCATCGCACCAACGCAAACTCTCAAGACAATCGCCAATGCGCTCTTCCTCATTGAAGCACACGACGATAGCCGAGACCGTATTCACTTGTGAATGATTATCGTCGTTCACAAAGACTTGCTCCGGAGAGGACTTCTTCAGTTGCGACTGATTTTCGGCAGATTTTTGCGCACCGAACACCAGCTATAGCTCCATATCGCGTCATCGAACGTGTAAGTGATGATACTTATTTCCACCACGCGGACTATCGGGCCAGGTACTGCCAACGAAGCTGGTAGAACCGATACTTCGCGGCGTAGGGCCGCAGCGAAAGGGCCGCCCCGATAGCTCGACGCGCCTCCTCGTAGCGGCCGCGCTTCCAGCGCCCTTTTGCCAGACGATAATAGCGATAAGCCAAACGGCGCGATACTTTGCCTTCCCCTAAAATTTTCCGGACTTCGGGATAATGATGAAGCAATTTCTCGATCACCCGGATATTCTCGGTCAACCTAAGCTCCTCGTTGCGGCCGATATTGCCCTCGTGTTTCCGATAGTAGAAGAGCGTCTCGTCA
>JBEVIO010000428.1:0-4528 GCA_040510635.1 Binatia bacterium
GCCGGCGAGCGCCTGGGCGGTCTTAGAAGAAAAGTATGGCGAAGCTTATCGTCAATGGTGGTCCGCCGAGATCCGTCTCAAAGACATGGATCGTTACGGTTGGGATATTCAGGTCCTGCTGCCGACCGGAAACAACGGCAACTTCGCCTACCGGGTGGCGCTAACCGATTTGGAATTGGGCGCTGCCATGTGTCGCGCGTACAACAACTGGTGCCGTGACTACTGCAGCGCGGATCCCAAGCGGCTAAAGTTTGTGGCCGTGTTGCCGGGTTCGGATGTCGGCGAGATGGTGAAAGAAGCGCGCCGCGCGGTCACGGAGCTGGGCGCGGTTTCGGTGCGCAATCCATTTCTTCCGGTCGGAAAATACTTGCACGAGCCCGAGTATGACGCGCTGTGGAATCTTGCCTGCGAGCTGGATTTTCCGATCTCGGCGCACGGCGAATACCGGCAGCGCCGGTTTCATCCGTTTCGCCAGCTCGAGGGACAGCGCCAAGACGACATGGAGCTTGCGCTCCGCGGCCTGGACCATGCCCTAGGATTTCCTTGCGACAACATGACCACGCTCGGACATTTCATCTTCACCGGCATCCTTGAGCGCTTTCCGAAGCTACGCGTGGCGATTCTCGAATCCAACGCCGGCTGGCTGCCGTTTTGGCTGGGTCGCATGGATGATCACACGCACGGGCGCAACAGCGTCATGGGCAAATCGGAAAAGTTGCGGATGCTTCCCAGCGAATACTTTATGCGTCAATGCATTATCTCGTGCGACAGCGATGAACGCGCGCTCAAGTATGTGGTCGACGATCTCGACGGCGAGAACATCGTCTGGAATACCGATTATCCCCATCCGGATGCGATCGATCCCAAGCGCGCGCTGCCGGATCTCGACGCCCAGCCGATTTCAGATGAGGCGAGGCGGAAGATTCTCTGGGACAACTCCGTCAAGCTTTTTGGATCGCGGATTTTGGCCTAGATCCTATTATTGTGAATGTCTACTTGTAGAGCCGGTCGATAAATCCCGAGCGATCGAGCTCGTCGATGAACCGGATGTCCATGAAGTCGCGCGGCTGGGCGGTTTTTGCCGCCGGCAGTTTAGGGCTGAGCTCATCGAGGACAGCTTTGATTCCCTCGACGGTGGGGTAGGGTTTCCGCGGCAGGATGTCGCGCATGATCTGGTAGGCCTCGTCCGTGTCGCGCTCGTCTCTGAAGCGCAGGTATTTTCGGATCGCCCGCTTGGTCAGCTCAGGATTGGTTTTGATCACGTGGATCGATTCGATGATCGAGCGCACGGCGCGCCGGGTCAGGTCGTAGTTTTTTTTAGCGAAGCGGTCGGTGGTGACGAGCGCGGAAGCCTGGACCGGAAATCCCATGTCTTCGATATTCGCCAACACGCGCATGCCGGCTTCCACCGCGCGTTTGTAAAGCGGCGGATTGAAGACCGAGGCATCGATCGTGCCGGCGAGCAACGCCGCCAGGCGCGTCGGGTCGCCGCCGATTTGCAACATCGTTACATCGGTATCGGGATTGAGTCCGAGCTTAGCCAGCATAATCTGCGCCCCTCGATGGGCGCCTAAACCAAAGCCGGCGACCCCGACGCGCTTGCCCTTGAGGTCGGCAATGGTTCGAATCTCCGGACGCACCACCAGGCGATACTGCAGCGAGTTCAGGAAGCTCGCAATCAAAATCGGATCCCCGCCTTGCAAGCGTGGCGCGGCCATGGTCGTTCCGGACATGCCGCCCATCGCAATATCGCCGGTCAGCAGTGCGGTGCGCACGAGCGCGCTCTCGAGATAAAGAACTTCGGCATCGATGCCATTTTTCTGAAACAGCCGCGCCTCGCCCGCCACCCATATCGCTGCGTAACTGGTGCTCCGCGAGCCGTAACCGACTCTGATTTGTTCGGCGTGTCCGGCATCCGGCCAGGCGATCAAGGCCAGAGTTACGGTGATAAATGCGAAAGTCTTGTTACAGCGCGCGAAGATAAACCGTTGAAGCATTGTTATTTCTTTATATGTTGACTTGAATCGTTCGACAATTCGACTCGATCGCGGATGTTTCGAATATTCACTAAATGGATTGCATGGGTCAATCCTCTGTACTAAAAACGCGCCGAGCAAATCGCCCTAGAAGGTTTTAGTAATCGTGCGACCGCCAAAATCAATAAGTCGCTTAAGTTCAGCTACGTGAGGCGAAATTCGGATTGTCAGTGTATCACTGTGATCGTTTCGAGCTTGCAATCGCGTGCCGCCGCGAGCTGTCGGTCATCGGCCGTAATGAAGGGGAGTTGTGTGCTGATCGAATCTTGAATGACAATCGCCGAGGCAAGATGAACGGCATCAAGCGTTCGGACGTTGTGGTCTTTGACTATCTCTTCTGCCTTGGCCAGGACCTCCGGCACCGGCTCCACGAGCCGCCAAAAAAAACGATCTTGCTTCACGCGGGAAAGAATGGCTGTGTAAATTGGTCTGGTAATTTCGCCTTGCGAATGTTTCCGTCGTACGGCTGAATGGATCTCAATGGGAGCAATTGCAGAAGAAAGGAATTCGTAAGCTCTTAGAAGTTCGCGAACCCGCGTCGAGCCTGCTTCCTGAACGTAGTTTTTGACTAAAGCACTCGTATCGAAATAAGCGAGGCTCACCGCTCATCACGTTCTTCGCCGATCGTGTCCGCAATCGGCTTGCCTTTGATGCGCACCGGCGAGCGCCACACCGGCATCGGCTTTCCGCTCTTCGGACCGCAGCGTAAAATCCCTTCGGCTTGCAAACGGCGAATCGCGGCGTCTACGCTTTTCTCTTGCTCCAGGGGTTTGATGACCGCGATCGGCTTGCCGCGCTCGGTCAAAATTACGTCCTTGCCCGCTTTCACCGCCTTGATCGCTTTGGAAAAACTCTGATTCGCTTCTCTCAAACCCATGCGCATAGGAATACTCTAATTTGTAGTTATGTAACTACAATAAGGGGCTATCGGATCCTTGTCAAGCCAGCTTTCGGAAAAAGAAGCAAACGTCGACGTTAGTCGAGTTAAGGCGAGTCAGCCGGCCAGGCGCTACTTTGCCGCCCCCCTCAAACCCATAAGCTCTTCACGAAATTGGTGATCAGTTGATTCACCTGTTGGACATGTTCTCTGAATACACAATGCCCGAGCGGTTAAAGGCGCGAAATTCGATCCGCGGTGCCACCGATCCGATGATCTGAAGTAAGTCGATACCTAGCTTCATGTCTTGTATCGATACTAGTTGTGATCGCCTAGACCTAGGAGCCCGCTTTCTTTTTAGCCCGATCATTTCTCTGCGAAACAACCGGAGCCAATTCTTAGCGCACGCCAACACCGCTCGCTACTTCTTCAGCTTGGCGCGCTCCAGCGCCAAGGCAATTGCGCCGCCAGGTTGTGGCGTTTGCCCCAGAGCACGCTTGGGTTCGGACGGGCGCGGGTCGCGCGGGCCGGGTGATGCGCTAGCCGAGCGCGACGAGGTGCCAGGCGTGTCGTCGAGCCGCATAGTTAGGGAAATGCGCTGGCGTTTCACGTCGACGTCCAGTACTTTCACCTTGACGATCTGGCCGGGCTTGACGATTTCGTGCGGGTCTTTGACGAATTTGTTTGCTAGCGCGGAGACGTGCACGAGGCCGTCCTGGTGCACGCCGACGTCGACGAAGGCGCCGAAGGCGGCGACGTTCGTCACGACGCCTTCGAGGATCATATTGGGTTGCAGGTCGGCAAGCGACTCGATGCCGTCCTGGAAGGTCGCCGTTTTGAATTCGGGGCGTGGATCGCGGCCGGGTTTTTCCAATTCAGTTAAAATATCGCGCACCGTCGGCACACCGAATTTTTCGTCGGTGAACTCGGCCGGCGAAAGCCCCTTCAGCGCCGCCGGCTGGCCCATCACTTCGCCGATCCCTTTGCTGATACACGCGAGAATGCGCTCGACGACCGGATAGGCCTCCGGATGAACCGCGGAGCGGTCGAGTGGATTGTCACCGTTGTTGATGCGCAGGAAGCCCGCGGCCTGCTCGAAGGTCTTGTCGCCGAGGCGCGGCACCTTGCGCAGTTTTTTCCGATTCGGGAAGGGGCCGTTGGTATCTCGGTACTCGACGATGTTTTTCGCCAGCACCGTGTTCAGCCCCGACACGCGCGCGAGCAGCGGCGCCGAAGCCGTATTGACGTCCACACCCACCGCGTTGACGCAGTCTTCGACCGTGGCATCGAGCGCGCGAGCGAGCGCGCGTTGATTCACATCGTGCTGATATTGGCCGACGCCGATCGACTTGGGATCTATTTTTACCAACTCGGCGAGCGGGTCTTGCAAGCGCCGGGCGATGGACACGGCGCCGCGCAGGCTCACGTCCAGCTGGGGAAATTCGCCGGCGGCGAATGCGGACGCCGAATAAACCGAGGCACCGGCTTCGCTGACGACGATCTTGTTTATTTTCCTTTCCGGTATCTTCGACCCGATCAGCTTGATCACCTCGGCGGCGAGCTTATCGGTCTCGCGGCTCGCGGTGCCGTTGCCGATGGAGATCAGCTCGACGCC
>JBEVIO010000429.1:0-4651 GCA_040510635.1 Binatia bacterium
GAATCGTCGCTGCGCGATTGTCTTTGATGTGAAGAAATCCCTTGTACGTGCCGCGGAGAAATTTCTCCATCTGCGCGGCATCGGATTGCAACGACGCGTCTCTGACTAGAACGCTGCCCTGTAGCTCAACCAAATCCTGCTTCGGGAAAGAAACCAGCTCACGAAACCCAGACTCGTGAGCCTTAAACGTAACCGGCGGCGCAAGCATCGCGGCATCGACGATCCCGCTTTGCAGCCCGGAAAAGATCGTCGGCATCACGCCGAGACTCAGTACCGTGATATCGCGATTTGGGTCGAGGCCGTTTTGCCGTAAAACTTCTCGCAGCAACGAGTCGGGTCCGCTGCCGATGCCGGAGACACCGACTCGTTTACCTTTCAAAGCTTTGACGTCGCGAATCTCCGACTTGGCATAGAGCCAAAACATCGCCCGGTGGTAGGTCGTAAACAAAAACTTGAAAGGCGAACCACGCAAAACGGGCGGTAGCCCCGCGCCGCCCACGGTAGCGACCGTGACGTCGCCGCTCAACAAGGCGCGGCTGGCGATCGGCGCGCTGATTAGGATCAGCTCGACGTCCAACCCTTCGGCGCGATAGTAGCCTTTATCGCGCGCGATCGTGAACGGCAGCACGGCTTGCGTCGTGCTCGGTATGGCGATTTTGACGGTCTCTGCCAATCCCTCTTGCAAGCTCGCGAAAAGGAGGAACAAGAAAAGCGCAGATTCGTGCAGAATGATGGCCATCGGCCTACCCATGCCGCCGAAACCGATAAATCCGACTTGCGTAATTCTTTGGTTCACTCGAGACATTCGCTTGCTTGGAAGGTTCGAATAATAGTTGTCTGCGCCCGGATTGTCCAGCCATTCGCCGCGCAGCGCTTGACGCCAACTCTGCACAAGTGATTAGATCCGATCCTACTCAGAATAACTGGTGCAAAGGAGCAAAAACATGGCTGAAGCTGAAAAAGAATATCTCGTCGGCACCGTCCGACCCACCAATCGGCCCGAAGCGGGTCAGGAGCTCGATCTCGACACGTTGATACCGGCGAAAATCAAGTTTTTGTCTTCGACGATGAACTTTACCCGCGGCACCGAAGAAGAGTTCAGCACGTCCATGCCGGGCTATGAAGCGAAAGCAGCTGAGTTCGCCAAAATGGGCGCAGACCTGGTCCGCCCGAGCGGTGCGCCGCCGTTCATGTTGCTCGGCTATCAGAAAGAACAGGATCTGATCAGCAGCTGGGAGAAGAAGTACAACGTGCCGATGTTTACCTCGGGCCAGAATCACGTCCGTGCTTTGCGCACGCTCGGTATCAAGAAATTTGTCGGCGCCAGTTATTTCCCGGAGAAAATGAACAATGTCTTCGCCCGCTATTTCACCGACGCCGGATTTCAGGTATTGGCGATGGAAGGCATCGATTCTCCTTTCGCCGCCGTTCCAAGTGTGCCGCCCGAGCAAATACTTGAATTCATGAAACGCATCGCCGCAAAGCACAAAGATGCCGACGGAATTTACATGCTCGGCTCCGCCTGGAAAACCGTCGAGATCATCGACCGCCTGGAAAAAGACACCGGCCTAACCGTCGTCCACGCCGGCCCTGCCCGCGCCTGGGGAACGCAACTGTGTCTCGGTTTGCGCCACCGGATTCCGGGGTACGGGCGCCTGCTCGCGGAAATGCCGGGCTAAGTGAAAATCGTGGCCGGTAACTTTTTCCTCATAACTCTCGTCATCGCTTCATGGCTGCAAGCAATCGACCCCGTTTTTGCCCAAGAAAAAATCCGCATCGCCTGGTCCGGTGCGAGTCCGGCCAACGCGGCCGTTTGCGTGCTGCAAGAAAAGCGGTTGCTGCAAAAATACGCCGTCGATCCCGAGATCATCGCCATCAGCGCGAGCCCGATCGTTTTGCAAGCTTTATTGGCGGGTGAGATCGACGTCGCGGCGACCTCTGTCGCCACGCTCGTGAGTTCTCGGTTGGCGGGAGCGGACACGGTAATGATCTTAGGCATGGTCCGCACCTTCGTCGATCACATAATCACGGAGCAGAATATTACCCGTCCCGAACAACTCAAAGGCAAGATCGGCGGTGTCAACCGGATCGGCAGCACTTCCGATCTCGGCCTGCGCTTTGCGTTAAGACGATTAGGAATCGATCCGGACAAAGATGCGAAGGTCATCACCGCCGGCGGCAACCCGGAGCGTTTTGCGGCGCTAGCGAAAGGCGTGATCAACTTCACGATTATCCCTGAGCCCTTCGTGCGCCAAGCGTTGCAGCTGGGATTTCGCGATCTCTTCGATATCGGCTCGCTAAAGATTCCCTTCTGGTGGAACAGCGTCCTGTCGCGCGAAGCGATCGTAAAGGCGAAACGTCCCCCACTTTTGAAATTCGCCCGCGCCATGATCGAGGCAATCCATTTCAACAAAACCCACAAAGAAGAGTCGAAAGCGATTTGGGGAAAATACCTGAAGGTCTCCGATCCAGAGGGTCTCGAGCGCGCTTGGCAGGCTTACACGGCGGCCTATCCGGATAATTTGCTGCCGACGCCGGAGGGCGTAAAGACCGCCCTCGATGATCTCGCCCCGCGCGATCCCAGAGCTGCGGCGGCGGACACGCGCGCTTTCGTCGATCCGAGCCTGGTGCGGGAAATCGAAGCCACCGGTTTTATCAAACAACTCTACAAAAAATAAGCGGGCGGTTAGTTGAATTTCTACTTTGCGCCCTTTGCGTTCTCTGCGGTTAAATTTTCTTTCTGATTCTACGCATAGCGCGACATCGTCTGCGCCTGATATTCATCGGGTGCCTGGGTGACCACAAGTTCCGGTTCGATGCCGTACAAGCGCCTGGCATTGCCGCCGAGCATTTTTTCCTGCACGTTCTGCGGTACCTTCCACTTGGTCATGTTATCGATCGCTTCCCACACATCCGACGCGTCGAGGTGCGGCATGTCCGAA
This sequence comes from Binatia bacterium, assembly GCA_040510635.1. Lineage (GTDB taxonomy): Bacteria > Desulfobacterota > Binatia > UBA9968 > UBA9968 > DP-20. Next base: position 2,943 of record JBEVIO010000429.1, read on the forward strand.
GACCAGAGCGCGATGTTCTCATAAAGATCCCACAAGCGTAGGGTGATCACTTCATCGCTTTCAAATGCGATAAAGCAATGTTTGTAAAACACGTCGTGCGGATCGCCGATCTTCTCGCCCAAGTGCTTGTACAGATCGAGATAAGTTTCGGCCTTCTCCAACACCAGCGGCAGCCAGCTTGAGTTGGATTCGAGGATCGCGACTTTCAAGCGCGGAAACTTTTCCAGCCAGCCGGTCATCAGCACGACGCCGGTCCAAGTCATCGCTTCGGCGATAAACCCATAGGCCGCATCGCCGGCCTGTTTCGAGCCCATGATCTGCATAATATTGGCGACGAACTGTCCCGGCGAATAGACCATTAAATCTTCGTCGCCGAACAACCGTTTGCGGTTGGCGCCCATGCGTTCATTCAACTCAGGCGACATCGCCTCGCCGCGGGACGGAAAAGTGTGCATACCGAGCACCATGTTTAGCTCCTCGAACTCGCGCCACAGCGGATCGAACTCGGGAAACGTCGGATACTTGCCCTGAGCGATAATCGGCCGCACCAAAGCGGATTTGAAGCCGCGTTTGGCCACGCGCCGCAGCTCTTCGATGGCGTAGTCGACGTGCTGCACCGGCAAGACCGCCGCCGGATAGAGGCGCTTTTTGTCCGCGCTGCAGTAGTCGTACGCCCAGTCATTGTAAGCCCGCGCGCAGATGTACGCCGCGTCGGCGTTCTCGACCAATGGCAAATAAACAAACGTCGACGGAAAAATCATCACCTGGTCGATGCCGGCCGCATCCATGTCCTTCAAACGCGCATGTGGATCTCTGGCGCTCCTGTTTCTGCCGATTTTTTCATCCCAATCTTTGGTTCCCGGCTGTGTCTCGCCGATGATCTTCTTCGTCAGACCCGGATGCCACGTCTCGCCAGGGTATTTCCACTTGTCGGGATCTCTGAAACTGATCCTGCCGTTGCGCACCAAGAACAGCCGATCCGCGTCGCGATAGAAATGCGTCTTGGCAAAATCGCGATTCTGCTGCGGAATATATTTGTCCCAGATCTCCGGCGGCTCGTAAATGTGACTGTCGCAATCGAACACCGGAAACTCTTTCGTTCTACCTTTTGCGCCGTATGCCATGGCGTCCTCCGCAAAGATCAATGTTTGAATCGTTTCAATTTCTTTTAACCAGGCTTAACTTTCCTTTAGGAATTCTCGGATCATGCCGTGGACCTTCTCCGGCTCGGTGTAAAAATAGCTGTGCCGCTCGCCGGGCAAAACCACGAGCTTGGAATTCGGAATGCCCTTGGCAAGAATATCGGCGCCGCTGCGGTGCGACATGTCGCTGACGACGAAATGATCGTCGTCGCCGACAAAGATCAATGTCGGAACTTTGATGTCTTTCAGCCGCGCGCTCGTGTCGTGCTCCTGGCGCGCCAGCACGTGGCGGAAGTAAAACTCCACGGGGCAAAGGTTGGCCATGCGCACCTGGAGATATTTTTCGATCAAGTTCATGTGATTGCGCGCGTAGACTTCCGTCCAGCCGACGACGATGGTGTGGTCACGCACGTATCTTTCGTAGCCCATCTCGACCATTTCTTTGGCGATCCGTAAGGGGATTCCCCGATCGCCTGGGTGCGCCGCGCCACTCGACGCCAGGACCAATTTGCTAACCTTGCGCGGATGATCGAGGGCGAGAAGCTGCGCCACTCTGCCGCCCATAGA